>DASZWG010000225.1:0-3000 GCA_035546675.1 Mucilaginibacter sp.
GTCGGCTTTTCGTGGGCACCCGGATAATGCCTGGCTGGTTGTGGCCTGTGACCTCCCCCTGCTCGATGTGAAAACGATCCGGTTCCTGGTCGGCCAGCGCGATGTGTCGAAGATCGCCACCGCTTTCAACAGTCCTTACGATACTTTTCCCGAGCCGCTGATCACCATTTGGGAGCCGAAGTCGTACCCGGTATTGCTTTCGTTTTTATCGCAGGGATACTCGTGCCCCAGGAAAGCCCTGATCAACAGCGACGTAAGATTACTTGACGCACCCAACACAGATGCCCTTACCAACGTCAATACCCCCGAAGAACTGGAAAAAGTTAAAAGGGTGATCCATCAGAAGGTTGCAAGCGCATAATGGACGATGCCCTGACACGATACAGTTGCCAGGTGGCCCTGCCCGGCTTCGGCAAAAACGCACAGGCCCTGCTTAAGAAAGCCAAAGTGCTGGTTGTAGGTGCGGGCGGTCTCGGATGCCCCGCATTGCAGTATTTAACTTCATCAGGCATAGGCACCATCGGCGTTGCCGATCATGATGTGGTTTCTGTGAGTAACCTGCACCGGCAGATACTCTATAATCCTTATGACATCGGCTTAAAAAAGGCGCTTATTGCCGCCGGACGCCTGCAAAAACAAAACCCGGAGATCGGGGTGGTGCCTCACGATGTGAAGATCACAGCGGAAAATGTCATGGAGATCATCGGTGGGTATGACCTTGTCGTTGACGGAACCGACAATTTTGAAACGCGCTACCTGCTAAACGATGCCGCGGTATTGTCGGGCAAACCGCTGGTTTACGGAGCTATCTATCAGTACGAGGGTCAGGCGGCGGTGTGGAATACCCGGAATAGCGACGGTACATTTTCGCCCAATTACCGCGACCTGTACCCTGAAGTCAATGCCGCACAGATACCCAATTGCGCTGAAGGCGGCGTGATACCTACCCTTGCAGGCATTATCGGGAGCATTATGGCTAATGAAGTGATCAAATACATTACCGGAACGGGCGAACTATTATCCGGGAAGGTGCTGGTATTCGATGCCCAAACACTTCAGAGCCGCATCATCAAAATAGGATTGGTCACCAAAACGCATATCGAAAAACTGCCGCTTTATGAGCAGGCGCCGCTGATCTCTGCCTCGGAATTAAAAAAAGGGCTGGCGGAGAATCGTTTTGACCTGGTGGATGTACGTACATTACAGGAACGCGACCTGTTCGATATCGGTGGCAAGCATATTCCTGCTGAAGAGATCGAAGAAAACCTGGAATACCTCGGGAATGAACGCCCCAAAGTTTTATACTGTGCCACCGGTAAACGAAGCAGCGAAGCCGTAAAGCTCGTAAAACAAAAGAACCCGGATGCGGAGGTTTTCTCTTTAGACGGCGGCCTCGAAGAATGGCTGGATTTTAACGGGTAGAAATAGCTCAGGGGTGAGCCGCCACCCAGGTCTCACCGTCTTCAAACACTTCCTTTTTCCAGATCGGTACGGTTTGCTTTAAGGTATCGATCACATACCGGCAGGCCTCGAATGCAGCAGCACGATGCGCGCAAGAAACAGCGATGACCACCGGCACCTCTCCCACTTCCAGTATGCCGGTGCGGTGATGGATGAGCAGCTTCTGTACCGGCCATTTTTCAAAAGCCTGTGCGGCTATTTTTTCCATCTCTTTCAGGGCCATCGGCTCGTAGGCCTCAAACTCCAGCCTGATTACTTTTTTGCCTTTGGTTGAATCGCGCACTGTACCGATGAAAACATCCGTCCCGCCCGATTGCGGCGACATCACCCAATCGATACAGGATTGAATGTTTAATGGTTTACCTGATATGCTGATGTTGATATCCATTTTTTAGTCTATCCGCCGCTTACCGGGGGAATAACGGCGATCTCGTCATTTTCGGTTAAGATAAGATCATCCGAAGCATATTCATTGTTTACCGCGATCATATAAGAAGCCAGCCGCTTTAAACGCGGAAACCGGCCTTCAAGCGATCTTTTCAGGTCGGCGGTTTTGTTTCCCGAAAGTTCTGCCGCAACAGAAGACCCGCCGAATATATCCTTTGCCACGCCAAAAGCCAGCACATTTACCTTCATAGCACAAAATTAAGCAAAGTTTACCGAAGCTGTCTTTTATTAAAATACCAATACAGGGGTATGCCCAGGCAGGCAAGCGCCAGCCCCAAAACCGATACAATGACGTGAGAACGCCCGGCTGCATAGTCGCTGATGTCGTTGTACAGGGTTATGACCACATACAGCGTTGAGAACAGGATAAATATGACCGGTAATACGGGGTAACCTTTCAGCCTGTAAGCGGGTTTTGCATCGGGATTTCTTTTGCGGAGGATAAAAATTCCGTAGGCCGCAAAACCGTAAAATATCCAGGTAATGAAAACGAACATATCCATCAGCATATCGAATGAGCCGATAAGCACCAGGATGGTGGCCCATGCAGCCTGGAACCAGAGAGCATTAGATGGCGTATGGTACATTTTATTTACTTTACCGGCAAACTCAAAAAAGTTCTTTTCGTGCGACATGGCAAACACCACGCGGGCACAGGGTAAAATATTGCTGTTAGTAGCGCCTGCGGTGGAAAGCAATACCAGCGCCGCTACCAGTCCGCCGCCGCCCACTCCCATGATCTTGTACAGCGCGTCTGAAGCCACGAGGGGCGACTTTTTCATTTCGTCTACCGGCATCATGTACAGGTAAGCCTCGGTGGTAAGCACGTACAAAAGGATACAAAGCAGCAGGCCGATGATCAGTCCGCGCGGGATATTTTTCTGCGGGTTCCTGATCTCGCCCCCGATAAAACCCAGGTTGTTCCAGCCATCGTAAGCGGCAAGCGCCCCGGTGGTGGCCGCGATAAAGGCCGTAAGCTGGTGCCAGGAGGAATGATCGAAATTGGGTGACGCCGCTGTCAGGTTATGAACGCTTCCCTTACCCGAAAGAAAGATCACGCCGAAAAGAAAGATCAGCGCTGCCACCTTGAGC
>DASZWG010000226.1:0-8897 GCA_035546675.1 Mucilaginibacter sp.
ACGAACCGGAAGTAGCCGCTCGGGCTATTGTTGAAGTGGCCTGCAATCATGAACGTGAAACGTTTGTGGGGTATCCAACCATGCAAACCATTATAGGCAACAAGTTGGTCCCTGGTTACTTAGATAATTACCTGGCTAAAAATGGATTCGACGGTCAGCAAACTAACGAGCTGGCTGATCCAAACCATAAGAACAACCTGTACAAACCTTTACCGGGCGACCACGGTGCACGCGGTAACTTTGATGCGCAGGCCTGGGACTTTAGCCCGCAATTCTGGATGGCAAGTCATAAAGCGGTAACTTGGGGTAGTTTAGCACTTGCGGGCTTTAGCGTCGGTATATTATTGGCCAGGAAATGGATCACTGGTTAATTTTCAAGTCAATAATCTGCCTAAAATTGAGCTTGGGTATCAGAGTTGGCGCCTGCTTGTAAATTCCACTCCGTATTACCTCTTTTATGAGTAGTTTGGTAGATCACCAAGAATTAAAAATCCTATAAATAGTTGATTTATAGGATTTTTAACAAGTTTTATTGAATCTTCAGCGGTGAGGGAGGGATTCGAACCCTCGGTACAGTTTCCCGTACGTCAGTTTAGCAAACTGATCCTTTCGGCCTCTCAGGCACCTCACCTTATAATAATACTCCCCGGTTTTGGGACTGCAAATATAGCAATTAGGCAAGGTCATCAAAAAAAATTTGCATTCGGCTGATATCGACTTAGCTGATCCGGAATTTATTGGCGGTTCATATCATTAATGGTTAGATTTGAATTTAAACTGACCATGAACGCCAATGTTTACATACCCCCACGCCCGTCATTAAGAAACAGGGTTCAGTCATTCTGGCAAATTGACCAGGGTGATTATTTAGCTGCGCAAATTATTATTCGCCCGCATTGTTGAAGAAGCAGCTGGGTGGAAATTTCGAAACGGAATTTTGATCGTTTCGGTGAAATTTGAAATAATATTTTCATCCAGGTGGGTATCAATGCCGAAACGGGTGTCAGTTTTGTCAAGTGTTTTATAAGTTCCGAATATGTGATCCCATATGCTCAGCACATCTCCATAATTACTATCAGTGTAAGGCAATTCAAAATGGTGATGTACATGGTGAATATTGGGTGTTACAAAAAGCAGCCCCACCAAACGTTCGGCTTTTGGCCCTAACCTGAAAGATGAATGAGAAGTTACGTTTGCGACTGTCTCGCACGCCTGTCGCAAAAGCAGCAATGCGGCCCCGGCACCGGTAACCGATATCCAAATGATCAGGAAACACATTCTGAGAAATGTTTCGCCTGGATGTTCTCTGACGGTTGTCGTTACATCCATTTGATCATCGGTATGGTGTACCAGGTGGAACCGCCATAAAGGTTTGAATTTATGCATGGAAACATGGTAAACATAATCCAGGAAATCCAACATTAAAAACCCCGCTATAAGCCTGATCAAAGTATGTTTTTCAAACAAGCTGTAGGAAAGAATGCCCCATTTCCGTTCAGTCATGACTGACGAAATCGCGAGTACCGGCGCAGTCATTAATAACTGAACAGGCAGCGCGGTAGCGATAAATTTCAAGTTTTTTATAGTATGGCTGCATTTTGCTTTAAAGCTTTGCGCTACGATTATGGTTTCCAATACCCATAAGCCAATCATCAAAATAGCGTAAAGTAAAAGCTGAACCACGGTATCGTGGTCTAAATCATGCGAAGCATTAACGGTCATTTATTATAGGGGTATTTTGCAATTCAGATAGCTAATTCTTAATGCAATGGTAAGCGTAGAATCTGAAGATTGTGTGAAAAACTCGCATAATTCATCAGAAATTTTCAATTAAGCTTTTCCTGATGAACTTCCTCAGAACAAGGTAGTGGTGAACCCGAAATTAATAGATACGTAACTCGGGTTAATTATATATGCATTATTTACTGAAAACAGGTGATAATAGGACGGCTCGAATACTAAGGCAAAGTGAGGTACGATATAATATTCTGCACCAAAGGACAACTTTTCTGAAAAATAGTGCCGACTGATATTATTAATAGAATATGCGGAGTTAAGAGGCCCCACAACTTCGTAGTTTGAAATATTATAACCAGGCTGAATCAGAAAATAGAGCTTAAGAAATTTGACAGTTCTCCTGTAGCCCGCACCCAAAAGGAAAAAGTCCGTATTCAGTTTTCCGTATTTAACATTAGTAGGTACAGCGACGTCAACAGCGTGGTATTGATTGGATATATTATCAAAATTAAACCGATAGAAGTAAGAATTAGTATAAACCGGCCGGTACTCCAAAGCGGTATTCAATGCAAAACCAGTATGCATACTTGTTTGATCGTCGCCGGATGGTATGCCTATGCCGATCATACCCGGAAAGAAAAATCTTGATGCGACATTTTCTTTTTGAGCGTATGAGTTTGCATAACCCGCAAGTGTGATCAAAGCTATAAGATGAAATTTTTTATACATGAAATGGTCCCGGTGCCTGATAAATAACTCTTGAAAATGCCTTTTATTTTTTGCTTATGATTAAAATATTTATCTGTCGTAATCGATATTTTTAATATTGACAGCTATTTTAATTATCCAATCAATAAACACTACGAACCCGGCAATTTAAAGAATCCTGAAATCAGGCATCGGCCCAGCCATGCGTAAGTGATTTGAAGAAATGGCTGATCTTTTCTGCCGTGTGATGCTGCTGATGCTGATGTACGGGTTTAGGTTTCTTACTGACAGCGTACCCCAATTCCTGTGCAATATAACGCCAGTCCTTTATTCCGTAGTGGATGATTACGCAGAGCGCTGTACACGACAACGCAGCTGCTATTTCCTGTATCGCATTCATATCTTTCCAGTTTAAGATTTTAACCTGATTATTTAGCTATATACTCCTGTTATGCAGGTTGTTATAACTTTTAACTAAGGTAAATATCGTTCCATGTCTTAAAAATGACGCGGGGCACAGTAATATGAAGCAAAAATCAATTTATTATACAACAAATATTACTTTATTTTAGTGTGTAAGCGAAATGTCAATTCTACCATATTCGGAGCCGTAATATGCTGTATAACAAATGACCGGCGTCATGCTTGTAAATGATTTCGGGCAACTTAGCCGGCGATTTTTTGAGGTTAATTTGCTTTAACAGCAGATTTGTATATGTCACCATCCGCACAACCTTCTTCGGCAAATCATTTCGGAGTCAAAGGACTTGACGACGAGCAGGTGCTTGCTTCACGGCGGCAATACGGTAATAATCGCCTGGTTTACAAAAAAAGCAACAGTTTTATCGATGCCGTAAAGAGCTTGATACAGGAACCCATGGTTATCCTGCTGCTGATCGCTGCGGGGATATACTTCATCGGAGGAAATACCGGGGATGCAGTATTTATGGCTATAGCCGTTGTGGTGGTAGCCGCCATCTCGTTATACCAGGATAAAAAGAGCCGAAAGGCCCTGGAAAAGCTCAGGGACCTTACTCAGCCGGATTGCAAAGTGATCAGGAATGGGGAAGTCAGGGACATCCGTACGGATGACCTGGTGTTGGGAGACAGCATGATGATCGATGAAGGTACCTTGATCGCCGCAGACGGCATTGTCGGGCATTCCAATGATTTTTCGGTAAATGAATCAGTACTTACAGGCGAATCGATGGCTGTTTATAAAGATCAAAACAGTACGGATAACCGGGTTTACCGGGGCACAACGGTAGCCAGCGGTTTGGCTATAGTAACGGTCACAGAGATCGGTAACAGTACACGCCTGGGCCAGATTGGCAAGAGCCTCGAGGAAATACAGGAAGAAAAAACACCCATGGAATTGCAGATCAGCAATTTTGTAAAGAAAATGGTGTTTGCCGGGGCTGTTGTATTCCTGGTTGTCTGGGTGATGAATTATATTCGTTCTTACAGCCTGCCTGATAGTTTATTGAAATCGCTCACCCTTGCCATGAGCATTCTGCCCGAAGAAATCCCGGTTGCCTTTACCACTTTTATGGCTTTGGGTGCATGGCGGCTAATGCAAATGGGCGTTGTTGTAAAACAAATGAAAACCGTCGAAACTCTGGGGAGCGCTACGGTAATATGCACCGATAAAACCGGGACGCTGACAGAGAACAGGATGAGCCTGGCGAGAATCTATGCCTGGTCGTCGGATCGTATCTCCAACCCTCAGGACGACCTGGACGCTGACGAAAAGGAACTGGTCAGAATAGCCATGTGGGCCAGCGAGCCTATTCCTTTCGATCCGATGGAAATAGCCCTGCATGAAGCCTATTTGCGTTTGTTCCCTGACGATGAGCGCAGCCTGTACGCAATGGCACATGAGTACCCGCTTGACGGCAAACCGCCCATGATGACGCATATTTTTGAAAATAGCAAAGGCAAGCGTATCATAGCGGCAAAGGGAGCGCCGGAAGCCCTTATGAATGTGTCGGGTCTTAACCCCAATGAAAAAAGCGGGATCAATGATGTGATCGGGCAAATGTCGGCACAAGGTTACCGGGTATTGGGTGTAGCAGAAGGGGATTTTAAAGGGTATGATTTCCCTCAAAAGCAACAGGATTTCAGATTCCGTTTTAAGGGTATCGTAGCGTTTTATGATCCCCCCAAGGAAAATATACGGACCGTGTTGCAGGATTTTTATCGTGCGGGTATCAAAGTAAAAATTATCAGCGGCGATAATGCAGCCACTACGGTTGCTATTGCCAAAGAAATCGGTTTTAAAGGCTACGATAAGTGTATCAGCGGCGATGAGTTAATAGAATTGGAAGGTCAGGCTTTGGAAGATAAAATAGCTGATACAAATATCTTTGCGCGTATGTTTCCGGAGGCTAAAGTAAAGGTGGTCAATATGCTTAAGGCACAAAATGAGATTGTTGCCATGACAGGTGACGGTGTTAACGATGGCCCGGCCCTAAAGGCGGCGCATATAGGTATTGCCATGGGACAAAAAGGGACCGAGATAGCTAAACAGGCTGCATCGCTGATACTTGCGGGTGATGACCTCTCCCGGATGGTCGATGCGGTAGCGCTGGGCCGGAAGATATATGCCAATCTCAAAAAAGCTATCCGGTATATCATATCTATTCATATACCTATTATCCTGACCGTTTTTATTCCGCTGGCATTGGGTTGGATATATCCTAATATCTTCTCGCCTGTGCATGTTATTTTTCTTGAGCTCATCATGGGGCCAACATGCTCTATCGTTTACGAGAATGAACCTATCGAGAAAAATATGATGAGCCAGAAACCACGGCCGTTCACCACGACATTTTTTAACTGGAAGGAGCTAACGACCAGTATTATCCAGGGTCTTGTTATTACAGTTGGAGCGCTGGCCACATACCGGTACGGGGTATACCGGGGTTTGGATGAGCAGCATACGCGTACAATGGTTTTTACCTCGCTGGTTGTGGCCAATGTTTTCCTGACACTGATCAACCGTTCATTCTATTACTCGTTTGTCACCACACTTAAATACCGGAATAACATGATGCCGGCTATTATTTTACTGACATTAAGCATACTCGCTTTGCTGCTTTTTGTGAAAGTATTGAACATTTTTTTCAGCTTTGCTACATTAAACACGTCAGAGTTGCTGTTCAGTTCCATAGTTGGCTTTTTATCTGTAATATGGTACGAGGCTGTTAAATGGTTCAGACGGACATCCGGCTATAACAACAGAAAAAAAGAATATGAGCAATTTCCTGTTCAGTGACCCGAAGCTGATCGACGAGATCAAAAAATTTACCCGCACAAAAGCAGTTAAAAGGGATGATGTGCTGATGACGCCGGGCGATAAGATATTTTTTGTCCCTATCGTGCAAAAAGGGGTATTGCGTATTGTACGGCAGGGCCAGGATGGGCGCGAAATATTTCTGTATCACTTGTATCCCGGCCAAACCTGTGCTATGGCCATTAATTGCTGCCAGTCGCATAAGGAGAGCATGGTAAAAGCTATTGCCGAGGATGATACCGAAGTATTGCAGATACCGGTTAACCTGGTTGAAGACTGGTTTAAATACCCCGAGTGGAAAGCTTACGTCAATAGTACTTACAGCAGCCGGTTTGCCGAGCTGATCGAGGTGATCGACATGATCGCCTTTCATAATATGGACGAGCAGGTATTGCACTATTTACAGGAACGGGCAAAAGCAACCCGCTCCAGATCTATCCAGATCACTCACCAGCAGATAGCAGATGAATTGCATACGCACCGGGAAGTGATCAGCAGGCTTCTCCGAACTATGGAGCAAAAGCAGATGGTAAAGCTTGGCCGAAACGCTATAGAACTTCTTAACGGGTAATAAACGGCAAATCCCCGGCTGTTCACTCCGGCAATTTTTTGTAAAATATTTTACAAAGACTTTGCTTATGCAACAAATGTTCCAGACCAGTACTTTTTCCCTCTGCACTTTTGTACCTGTTAAATAAATTACAGATGAGCAATATTTTGAAAAACTTATTCGGACTGGGCCAGAAAGCCGATTTGGGTGAACTGATTATGAACGGAGCAATTATTATCGATGTACGCACACCCGGCGAATATGCCTCGGGACACATCAAAAATTCCGTAAATATTCCGTTAAATATTTTGCCCTCGCGTTTAGCGAAGCTCAAAAAGGATAAGCCGGTAATTACCTGCTGTGCATCGGGTATGCGGAGCGGAACAGCCAGGAATATGCTGATCGCGAACGGTTTTGAACAGGTACACAATGGCGGCAGCTGGTATAACCTCAGGAAATACGAAAAATGAATACGATAAAACAACGGCTGCTGACTAATTGGCACTGGATGCGCATACTGCGGTTGGCGCTGGCCGTGTGGCTGCTGGTAACGGCAGTTGAAACATCAGACATGGCAACAGGCCTTTTCAGTGTTTTTTTCCTGTATACAGCGATAGCAGGAGTGGGATGTTGCGGTCCGCGGGGTTGTTATACCCCTATGACGGAAAATGAAGACAGCAGTGATATTAATTATGAGGAGATAAAATAAGACGGTGATGGAAACAAGAACCTTTTCAGATATGATCAATGGGCCCGGACCCGTACTGGTCGATTTTTCGGCAGAATGGTGCGGGCCATGCAGGATGATGAAACCTATACTGGAGGAATTGAAGGACGATTTGGGCGATAAAATAACCATCATTAAGGTGGATGTGGATAAGAATCCTGCAGCTTCGGGCATATACCATATTACCGGCGTACCTACGCTGGTATTATTCAGGAACGGGAAGATCGAATGGCGTCAGTCGGGCGTAGTGCCGGTGAGTCATTTAAAACAAGTTATTGAAAAGCTGTAAGGTGCGTTTTTTGTATCGAATGTGGCGTTATTCACACACTGTCCCGCTTTTTAAAAAAGATTTGCAGGGGGATTTTAAAAACGTACCTTTGCAGCCCCGACGGGGTGTAGCGTAGCCCGGTATCGCGCCACATTTGGGATGTGGAGGTCGTAGGTTCGAATCCTGCCACCCCGACAACCGGAATCAAAGCCTTGCTTGAATAAGCATGGCTTTTTTATTTAGAAGCAGCGCAAGTTCACTTGCAGATGCGAAAAAATAAAAAAGACGATAAAGCGAAGCGAAAGGCTTTGATTCCGGTTGTGACTCCCAACACAGGATCAGCAGCGCTAATCCTGCTAAAAACCCAGTCTTACATCCTCACAGCAACTGCTTTTCCATAATATTTTACCGTCCGGTCGGGCGCATTTGTAACTTCTTCACCGGTGCCATGTGAATCATTTACCACAACGATATGGAATGTTCTTTTTTTCAGCATGCCCGGAAAGCTGCCTTTAGTATCCGAAATATGCAGCGTATGCTGTTTATCATCCCAGCTCAGGTTAAAGATGGCGTATTTGCCTCTTTCGTAGTCATAGTTGTCGTCTTCATCCGCGTAGTATTCGAATTTGCTATCAGCGCCGGGGTATATCCGTAATTCGATCGAACTGTCAGGCTTTTCGGTGGCGTATTGCTCGCTCGGGCCCATCGGAATGATGGAGCCTGCCCTGACGTACAACGGCATGGTTTCTATGGACGCATCGGCATCCAGCTTTTGCCCGCCATCGTATTTTTTGCCCGTCCAGAAATCGTACCATGCTGTTCCGGCGGGCAGGTAAACTTCCCTACTGTGCTTTCCCGAATTGGCATTTGCGCCGGAATATAATTGCTCCGTAACCGGGTTGACCAGGAAAGCAGGACCGAACATGTATTGATCGGGGATATCGTAAACTGCCGTGTCTTTCCTGAAATCGAAAGTGAGCGAACGCATGATGGTATAGTTATCCTGTGTTACCTTGCCGGCAAGCGAATAGATGTAAGGCAGCAGGCGGTAACGGAGGTTGTCGTATTTGAGTAAGATAGCTTTGGTCTTATCGCTCCAGTTTTTGGAAAACAAAGCTCTTTCGCCCTTCCCATGAATGCGGAAAACAGGACAGAAGGCCCCGAACTGGAACCAGCGGGTAAATAATTCCTGGAACTCGGGTTTCGACCAGTCGGGTGCGGTCCAGTGGTAATGGTAGCCGCCGATGTCGGATGTCCAGTAGGGGATGCCCGAAGCACAGGCATTAATACCCTGCGGTACCTGGCTTTTAAAGGCGCGGAATGAACAACTGATATCCGACGACCATAAAGTAGCTGCATTTCGCTGTTCGCCGGCAAAGGATTGCCTGATCAAGAAAAATGCCCGTTTACCGGGTATGTCCCTGCGCCAGCCCTTGTACAGACCCTCTGAATGTTCAAGCGAATAAGTGTTAAAATAATCGATCCCTTTGCCCGTAAAAAAGTTAGCCTTACGCCGTTCATCCAGCAGGGTGCCGTTGTCGGGTTCGCATTGATCGACCCACCAGGCATCCCAGCCATAACGTTTGATCAGACTGTCGCGGGCCTGGTCCCA
>DASZWG010000227.1:0-5738 GCA_035546675.1 Mucilaginibacter sp.
CTCGGCCTTCGAATGGTACAAAAGCGACCAGGGCAAAGGGATGGCCTACTGGTATAAGCTGAAAGGCCCCTGGAAGGATAAATTTAACAATGATGTGCCCAACGATGGTATTTCATTGCAGGAAGAACAAAATGATCCGAGTTCTCTCTGGAACTTCTACAGAAAGATGATCGCCTTACATCAATCAAATCCTGTGCTCATCGCTGGTTCTTATAAAACCATCGAAAACAACAATGACCAGGTATATACTTTTGAACGTTTGCTGGGTGGTAAAAAAGTGATTATTGCGGTTAACCTGTCGGGCGAAAGCCAGGATGCAGTTATCAAAGCAAATGCTCCGGCGCTGAAGAATCTGTTCGGAAGCATAAAGCCTGTTATTAGTTCGGGCAGTGTATCGGCCAGTCTGCCGGCTTATGCTATCGCCGTTTGGGAAAACTAAACAGGCTGATGGGTTTTATCTGCATCCAGTTCGCGCATAAAGTTTTTGCGATAATTGAGCGGGCTCTGATGCATCTTGTGCTTAAACATTTTATAAAAATGCGATACATCGCCGAAACCGCTTTCGAAGGAAATATCGGAAATGGGCCTGTCGGTTTGGATAAGCTGCTGGGTGGCGTAGTTTAAACGGTATTCGATCACTGTTTCCATAAAGGTTTTCCGGGTGATCCTTTTGAAATACTTGCAGAAAGCGTTTGGCGTCATATTGGCTATGCTGGCCGCTTCGTTGAGCGATACCTGCCCCCTGAAATTTTCGACCAGATAAGCAAATATGGGATTGATGCGCTCTTGCTCGGACGGGGATTGTTCGGCAACGCTTCTTTGCTGGTCGAGCAGGGCATATTCGTCCGAAACAGCCAGCCGCTGTAGTATTTCAAGCAGTGATACCAGCATTTTAAAGTTGTTCTTTTCTGCTGCCAGGTGTTCCAGTTTATGATCGATACTGCTTCGGGTTACCGAATTAAAGCTCATGCCGCTGCCGCTCTTCTGGAACATTTTTTTGATGCCCAGCAGTTCGGCCTTATTAAAAAATTCTTCGCCCAGGAAATTGCTGCTGAACTGGATAACAATAGCGCTTGCATGTTCGTTCATCGGGTCGTCGTTGTCGAGTTTCCAGCAATGGGGAAGATTGGAGCCGAGCAGCACCAGGTCGCCCTGGCTAAAATCCTCCATGTGATTGCCCACATAACGTTTACCAGAGCCATAGACAATGTAGGTGAGCTCTATTTCTTCATGGAAATGATAAGGCGCGTCAAATGCCGTCTTGCCAAACTTCCTGAGCAGGAAAGAGTGGCCGCTGGCAGGCTGCAAAACCTCGTACGACGCCTTGATCATTTGCTTATTTTAATAGTATTAGGAATATAATGCAATGTACGGATAAAATAATCCATAATTACACCATTTTCGTCATTTTTTTTGGAAGCCCACTTAATTTACTTTGGGTATAAACTTGAAATACATGAGCACACTTGTTTCCCTGCTTCCCGACCTGGATAATTTCAAAAAAGTTCCGCAAGACAATATCCGGGAGTTTCAGGAAAAAGGGCATACCCTGGTGAGGGATATTTTATCGGCCGAAGAAATGACGGCGTATCGCCCTGTGATCGTGGGGGCAGCCGAGCGTTATAACACCGAGAAACGCAAAATGCAGGAACGGGACACTTATGGCAAAGCATTTTTGCAGATCATGAACCTGTGGCGCGTGGACGAAGGCGTAAAGAAATTTGTGTTGGCGAAGCGTTTCGGTAAGATCGCTGCCGACCTGATGGGAGTTGAGAATGTGCGCATTTATCACGACCAGGCTTTGTTTAAGGAATCAGGCGGCGGCCCTACGCCATGGCACCAGGATCAATATTACTGGCCCATCGATACCAATAATACCATCACCATGTGGATGCCTTTGGTCGATATCGATGTAGATATGGGCATGCTCACTTTTGCATCCGGTTCGTTCGGCGACGGCTCCATTTTCGATTACGAGATATCCGACGAATCTGAAAGTGCATTTGACGATTATGTGAAAAATAAAAAATTCCCGATCAGCCAGGCAAAAACCATGAAAGCCGGTGATGCCACATTCCACAGGGGTTTTACCATTCACAATGCCCCCGGCAACAATTCGGATAAAATGCGCGAGGTGATGACCATTATTTATTTGGCCGACGGTGCAAAAGTTTCTCCGCCTAAAAATGAGTGGCAAAAAAACGACCATGCCAAATGGCTGATGAGCAAACCTGTTGGCGAACTGATCGACTCGGAACTGAACCCTAAAATCCTATAAATATAGATTGATGATGATTGATTACCCTGGCCTTGTTACAAGACCGGGGTTTTCTTTTTGCCGCTTATTCCACTATCCATATCGCATCCAGGAACCATTTTTTGCTGTCGAAAAAGCAGGTTACCGGCTTAAAGCCCGCATTTTCTGCGATCTGCTCGGTTTGCAGCACGGTAAATTTTTGTGATATCTCTGTATAGATATATTCATTTTTCAGGAAGCGGATATGCTCCTTGTTGTTGATGGTCACTTCTTGTTCCTCCAGGCTTATCAGGTAGCTTTTACAGGCGCCGGTTTCCGGATCGTAGGTTGGATAATGGTCAAACTTGCTCAGGTGGAAATCAGCATTCAGTTCACGGTTGATCCGTTCAAGCAGGTTCAGGTTAAACCTTTTTGTGATCCCGTTTTTGTCGTTGTAGGCTGCAAGGATAGTTTTAGGATTTTTCTTCAGATCGAAGCCCATTAATACCATATCCCCCGAAGATAAATTATTACGTATCCCTTTGCAGAACTCCAGTGCCTCATTTGCGGTCATGTTGCCGATGTTTGAACCGAGGAACATAACCACTTTTCTCCGGCCGGACGAAGCCGCCGCCTCTTTCAGCATGTCAAAGTATTCTCCGTTAAGTCCGCGCATACGCAGGCTGGGCAGCGAAACAGGCAGGCTGGCCGTGAGATAGGATATGACATTGTCCGAGATATCAATCGGCAGGTATGTAAAATCGGCCTTTTGTTCAATAAGGTACTGAAGCAGATACGACGATTTGGTGGCGTCGCCTGCCCCAAGCTCGATCAGGTCGAATGCGCTGCCGTCACCGATGATCGCCTCGCATATTTCGGCGGTCTTTTTTGAGAAGATTTCCAGTTCGCAGCGGGTGGGATAATATTCCTGGCAGTGCATGATCTCCTGGAATAATTTGTCGCCCTTCGCGTCATAAAAATATTTCGAACTTAGCCGTTTCGGTACCGATTTAAGCCCGATAATAACGTCTTTGTAAAAATTGTCCGTTTTGTTTTTTTGCAGGCTATAAGCCCCGAAAACGATTGCTGGTGCTCCCATAATTTTTAATGTATAATTACCGTGCCAACCTGATGCCGGTAAACTGCCATTGTAAATGTGTCTGAAAAAAATTGCGGTAAGTGACCCGGCTGTGCCCGGGCGAGGTAACTTCCGAGGCTCCCCTCAATACCTGCTGGTTTACCATAAATTTGCCGTTATATTCGCCTATGGCGCCGGGCGCCTTTACAAAGCCGGGGTAAGGCAGATAGGCACTTTCGGTCCATTCCCAGCGCAGGCCCCAATTAAAACTGCCGGCCGATGCTTCCCATTCAAATTCTGTCGGCAGCCGCATGCCTTTCCACGCGGCATAAGCCGATGCTTCAAAGTAGCTGACATGACAAAGCATGCCATCCGGATCTATAGGTTGTAGCCCGTTATAGCTATAATTATGCCATTCCCCGTCGATATAATGCCAGTACAGCGGCGCTGTAATATGATTTTTATTCACCCAATCCCAGCCTTCGGCATGCCAGTGCCTGAAATCCTGGTAACCGCCCGCATCTATAAATTCGAGGTATTCACCGTTAGTTACTAACCCTGAACAGATCTCAAACGGTTCAAGATATGCCTTGTGCCTTGTCAATTCATTATCGAAGCAAAAGCCGCTGCCCTTAAACCCGATCTCATAAATACCTTCCTTTACCGGGATAAATTGTTTATCGCCCTCATCATTTTTGGGCGAAATATAATCCTTTGAATAGGCCGGGAATAAGGGATTATGCCCCAAAATGTACTTGATGTCGGTATAGAGTAGCTCCTGGTGCTGCTCTTCGTGGTTCAGACCGAGTATCATCAGATCTTCTACCTCTTTCGAAGGTGGTTGGCACAGGAAATTTGTTATCGCTTCATCCACATATTCGCGATAGCGGTAAATATCGGTCACCGTGGGGCGGCTCAGGTTGCCCCTGTCGGTACGGATCACCCTGTTGCCAACGGCTTCATAGTAGCTGTTGAATACATAATTGTATTGCGGGTCGAACTCCTGGTAACCCATAAAGTAAGGCCTCAGGATAAATGTCTCGAAAAACCAGGAAGTATGACCCAGGTGCCACTTGGGCGGACTCACATCCACTATCGGCTGCACCACATAATCCTCCGTTTGCAGCGGGCTGCATATATGTTCGGTCAGTTTGCGTACCTGGTTGTATCGGGTTAAAAGATCCATTATTTGCTGCTTCCCAAATAGCGTTTAAGGTCTGAAATTGTTTTAATATTCAACCTTCGGGCTTCTTTACCGCGCATCATTAAAGCGTACGAATTATTGAAGCCGATCGGTTTTAGCCATTTGATGTTATATTTTTCTTCAAACCTTTGTTTTACATAATCATAGGTTTTATCCCTGTTCGATATCAGCGAATCCGCTGTTTTCGCCGATGGCTGCAATATCGCCAGCAAGCCTGTTCCCGTATATTCGGGATACAGGTCGATCTGGTTATTAGTCATCGCATCAAAACAGATCTTGGTACCTCCCAGCCCGGTTTTGGTCGATACATTATAATCGGTATACCCCTTGATCAGCATGCTGTACATATCAGCCAGGATATATTGCTCACCGAATATTTTTGAACCGATCCGCACCGTTTCCGCATTGCCGTCGCGGGAAGGCTTCAGCAACCCTTTCGACCTCAGGAAATCCCTGGCTACCCTTTCCGGGGTTTGGTGAAGATAGTCCGTGCGGTAGTTTAATTCTGTCATTATAGAGTCGTTTATTTTTCCCGAAAGCAGGTTTAATGTCTTTTCAAGGTCAGGAAATCGCTTTAAAGCGTCCTCACGCACGATAGGCGCGGCATAATAAGGGGGGAATATCTTTTTGTCATCGTCCAGAACGACAAGACCGTAAGCCTTGAGCCGCCCGTCGGTTGAGTAGCCGCTGATCACATCCAGGTGTTTTTCATAAGCTGCTTTGTACATTACGGCATCACTGATCACAATGGTGCGGATCTTCAAACCATATTTGCTTTGCAGACCCAGATTACCATCCTGGCGGCCCATAAATTCAGGCGTAAAACCAGCGGTTAGCTTGCTGCCGTAAGCCGAAGGGATGAAATAAAAACAAGCCAATAGTACGATCAGTACCGGTGCCGCAGTTGTGGCGGTTTTGAGTTTCCTGAGATCCATTTTTTGCAGCCTCGACAGCAGGAAATCGAAAATAATGGCCAGCATGGCCGCCGGTATGGCCCCGGCCAGTATCATGTTAGTGTGGTTGAGCGATATGCCCCCGAAAATAAATTCGCCCAGGCCGCCCGCCGCAATATATGACGCCAGCGTCGCCACACCCACGTTGATCACCGTCGCTGTTCGGATACCCGCGAGTATGACCGGCATAGCCAACGGCAGTTCGACCTTAGCTAATATTTGCCCGCGGCTCATCCCCATAGCCAGTGCAGCTTCTTTTACTGCCGG
>DASZWG010000228.1:0-4347 GCA_035546675.1 Mucilaginibacter sp.
GGTGTATGCCTGGGTCAGCAGGCCATTGCCGAAGTATTTGGCGGCAAGCTGTTCAACCTGAGCCGGCCTATGCACGGCATTGCCACTCCCATCAGGGTAACCGACCGGGACGAAAAACTATTCGCCGGGCTACCGCAGAGCTTTAAAGTGGGCAGGTACCATTCGTGGGTGGTCGACCGCGACGGACTGCCTGATAACCTGACCGTAACGGCCATCGATGAAGAAGATAACAGTATTATGGCCTTGCGGCATAATCAATACGATGTACGCGGTGTCCAGTTCCACCCTGAATCGGTGCTGACCGAGCATGGCCGGGCTATGATGCATAACTGGTTATCCCCCCAACCCCCTGAAGGGGGAGTTGAAATATCGGCATCCCGCTTTGTTAAAATTTGATATACTTGCAGGGGCATGAGCATACTCGATACCATAGTCGCGCATAAAAAAAAGGAGATATCGCAGGTAAAAAACGCCACCCCGGTTTCAAGCCTGGAAGGGTCGCTATATTTTAACCGGGATGTTTTATCGTTCCGCGATTTTTTGCTCGATCCGGCCAGGACCGGTATCATCGCTGAATTTAAGCGAAAGTCGCCGTCAAAAGGCATCATTAACGATAAGGTTTCAGTTGAAGATGTGACTACCGGGTATGCAGCAGCGGGTGCTTCGGCCTTGTCGGTTTTGACCGATACGGAATTTTTTATGGGCCGTAAGCACGACCTGCTGGCAGCGCGGAGTGCTAACCAGGTGCCCATTTTGCGAAAGGATTTCATGATCGACGAATACCAGGTTCTTGAGGCCAAGGCCTGGGGCGCCGATATTATCCTGCTGATAGCGGCTATACTCAGCCCGGATGAGACACAGCAACTGGCATCATTCGCCAAAAGTCTGCACCTTAACGTATTGCTCGAAGTACACAGCCTGGAAGAATTGCAGCGCAGCATCAACCCTAACCTGGATGCTATTGGCGTTAACAACCGCAACCTGGCCGATTTTACGACTTCGGTTGAAACCTCTTACCGATTGGCCGAATATATCCCATCTGAATTCCTGAAAATATCCGAGAGTGCTATCAGCAACCCCAAAACCATCAGGCAATTGAAAAAGGCCGGGTTTAACGGTTTCCTGATCGGTGAGAATTTTATGAAGCAGGCTGATCCGGGTGCGGCGATGAAGGAGTTTGTGAAGGAGTTGTAGCACTGTAGAATTGGCCCGATAACTATAATTTCAATTTATCTGGATTTTGATAATTGTTCCAAAAAGTGAGCAAGTCTATCGACTCATTATTTAAAATACGATAATATATTGTGATTTGGGGAGCAACTACAGATTTATGAATGTTTTGTGTTGCATTATGTAACGGAAAGGCTTCAGGTTGTAATGCGATAACGTCCAATGCGTCATCTACTTTATCAATAAAATCACTTACTACTTTATTATTCCAACGTGAAGCTAAATATTCAAGATTTTGCGAAAAGGTTCGTTCTGCTTCAGGCGTCCAGTTTATAGCTATCATTTATATTTATTCCTGAACTCTTGCATTACCTCTGCATGCGGCCTTGTTAAACCTTTTTCAGATTCATTATAGCCTTTTAGTATTGATTGTTCAAGAGCTTCCGGGTCATCCAAATGGTACTTTAACCCTTTTTTATCCAGGAACTCTTCCACAGCAAAAAGATCCTTTTCCTCATCTATTTCGATCGTTACTATGCGCATAAACAAAATTTAGCATAAAATTACTTAAAATATTTTATTCCTGCCATTTTAGCTGATTCCCTAACTTGGCACTTTGATTGATAGCTACTTACTGAATGAGAAAAAAAATTTATGATACTGCTGTGAAGCAGGAGAAAGTAGTGCTTGTCGGGATCATTACCCCGAATGAGACCGAGGAGCAGGAAAAAGAATACCTTGAAGAATTACAGTTCCTGGTCGAAACGGCCGGGGGGCTGACCGTAAAGCATTTTACCCAAAAGATGCTAAGGCCCGACCGGGCCACATTTGTAGGCACGGGTAAACTGGAAGAAATTCGGGATTACGTGCAATCAGAAGAGATAGACATTGTCGTTTTTGACGATGAATTATCGCCGTCGCAACTGCGTAATATTGAAAATGAGCTGCAGGTAAAAATCCTGGACCGCAGCAACCTGATACTCGACATTTTTGCGGGCCGTGCACAAACGGCGCAGGCCAAAACGCAGGTGGAGCTGGCTCAATTGCAATACTTACTACCGCGGCTGACCCGCATGTGGACGCACCTTGAACGTCAGAAGGGCGGTATCGGGATGCGCGGACCGGGTGAATCACAGATCGAGACCGACCGGCGTTTGATCCTGAACAAAATTGCCCTGCTCAAAGAAAAGCTAAAACAAATTGACCGCCAGAACGAGACGCAGCGCAAGAACCGCCATCAGTTGGTGCGTGTGGCATTGGTGGGATATACCAATGTGGGCAAATCGACCATCATGAACATGCTGTCCAAATCGGAGGTGTTTGCCGAGAACAAGCTGTTCGCTACGCTGGATACCACGGTTCGCAAGGTGGTGATCGAAAACCTGCCTTTCCTGCTCTCGGATACGGTAGGGTTCATCCGCAAGCTGCCGCATCACCTGGTAGAGTGTTTCAAATCTACGCTGGATGAGGTGCGCGAGGCGGATATTTTGGTGCACGTGGTGGATGTTTCACACCCTAATTTCGAAGACCAGATACACACCGTGAATGAAACCCTGAAGGAGCTTGGCGCCATCGACAAACAGTTCATCACCGTGTTCAACAAGATGGACGCTTACGAGCCTATGCACCATCATCCTGGTGAAGAAGTGCACCGCATGAGCCTGGAGGATTTTAAACAAAGCTGGATGGCAAAGGATAACAATCCGGCGATATTCATTTCGGCCTTGAACCGGGAAAACATCGATGAGTTTCGCTCATTGCTGTACGAAAAGATCAAAACGATACACACGCACCGGTATCCGTATGATAAGTTGTTGTATTAACCCCCTAAGCCCTTGAAGGGGGAATGTGAATCATGCTCCTCTTTTAGGGGGCCGAAGGCAGAATATCTCCTTATTTATTTCCGGGATTATACCTCTTTCTCTTGCCGTATCAAATAACAGGTTGATCGCCCTGCGGCCTTCTTCGCCCAGGTCGAGCGAATATTGGTTGACATAGAGTTCGATGTGCTTATACATCACCTCCTCGCTCATTTCCTGCGCGTGCGAGCGGATAAATTCCAGTCCCGATTTGGGATTAGCAAAGGCAAACTCGACCGATTTTTTCAAAACGCGGTTGATCTTTTGCTGCACTTCCAAAGGCAGTTTGCGGTTGGCAACAATGCCGCCGAGCGGTATGGCGCAGCCGGTCTGCTTTTCCCAGTAGTCGCCCAGGTCGATGATCTTTTTCAGGCCCTTGTCCTGGTAAGTAAACCGGTTCTCGTGGATGATGAGCCCCACATCGATCTTTTCATTAAGCAAAGCATCTTCGATCTCCGAAAAAACCATTTCCTGTTTGTTGGTAGCATGCGGTAAGGCAAGACCCAATAAAAAGTTAGCTGTTGTATACTTTCCCGGTATTCCTATTTTGTATTTGGTATTATTCAATTCCGCAATCGGCATTTCGAACTTCGAAATCAGTAACGGACCAACGCCAAAACCGAGCGCACTGCCCGCATCCAGCAAAACGTATTTATCGACTATGTAAGCGAAAGCATGATAGCTCAGCTTGCTGATGTCCAGTTCGCCGCGAAACGCTTTCTGGTTCAGCGTTTCCACATCATCATAATATACTTCAAACTCCAAGCCTTCCGTATCGATCTTATGATGGATCAGCGCATCGAAAATAAAGGTATCGTTAGGACAGGGAGAGAAGCCGAGCGTTAGTTTCATTAGTCATAAGCTATTTATCCAGCAATCGCCGGTGATAGTTCACCTGGCCGAGGTGATAATCGAGGTGTGTTGCCAGGTGGGTAAGAAAATAGGCTGTGGTATCGCCCTTTGAAAATACCACCACAGGGTATTCGCCCGCCAGTTGCTCATTGGTAACGTTATCCAAAACCGAATCGATCATTTTTATCGTTTCTTCGATCTTTTGGATCAGTTCGGCCCTGGGCATATCTTTTAGCGAAAATTCCAGGTCACGCTGGCGCACGTAGCTCGTATTGCCGAGCACGGTGCCGATAAAATGGTTCAGGTTGCCAACCAGGTGCAGGCAAAGGTTACCTGATGAGTTGGTAATACCATCAGCCACGATCCAGATATTACTTTCCGAATGATAAGCTTCGATCTCGGTTTTCAGTTTTTCGAGATCGCGTATCAAAAGCTTTTTTAAGATTTCCTGTAACATGATGTTTAT
>DASZWG010000229.1:0-4668 GCA_035546675.1 Mucilaginibacter sp.
GTTGACGATCTTCGATACTTCGCCCAGCAGTACATCGGCCGAGTGCCACTGGTCCGAGTGGGTATTTTCGTGAGCCTCGATCATTTCCCTTTGTTCGCAGTCACTATTAACATGTATTTTTCTGAAGAAGGAATAAGCGGCCGAAGCATTCCGGGACAAATGCCGTATCCTGGTCAATCGGACCACTAATCTTATGGTAAGGACGATAATGACAGTGAAATAGGCATAAACTGCCAGATCTCCCCATGCCCAATGTGCCTGCTGACCGGTACCATATATGGTTACGGGATCAGCATAAATGCTGAACCGTATTTTTTGTGTGACCGGCAGTTGAGCAACCCATGAACTGCGAACCAATGGCAGCAAGTACGAAATAACTAATCCGCCGGTCAGGAACATGCGGTTAAGCTTAAAAAATGTTTCTTTTCTCAATAATAATTGATAAACCGCGAAAAACAGCGTTATCGCGAGGTTTACATATAAAAGATATTGCCAGCCATTCATATTCAACAGGTTTATGGATGTCACATCCCGATTACAGGAACTAAGTTAGATGATCGGTATCAAAATAACAACTAAAATTTTAGTTATTTTGTTTAAGAAAACTCAGCATTGTTTTAGTTTATTGATAATCAATTATTTAGTTTTACAATTCGCCGCTGGCAAAAAGATTCTCCGAGTGACCGTTCTTCTTCAGCAGCATAAAATGGGAGTAAATGGCTTCGTGGAGCGGATAGGAGCGGTAATCCAGCCCGTACCGTTGCGCATAATCTCTGATAAGCGGCGTGATGGCCGGATAATAGGTATGGGCAACAGCAGGGAACAGGTGATGCGCGACATGATGGTTAAACCCCCCGAACAAGGTGTTGGCGAGTTTGCTCCGGGTGCAAAAATCCTTGGTGGCGGTCACCTGGTAAGCCGCCCAGGTGCTGTTGATGAGGCCGTCATCCCCAAGCAGCGGAAACTGGGCGTCCTCATCGGCATGTGTGGACAGCAGCGCGGTTACGCCGAATGCGCTGGCGGCGAAATGCATCACCAGGAACGCTATAACGATAATATACCATGGCTGGTCAAGCACGAGCATTGGCAGACCGATCATCAGGAATAAGTTGACTAATTTAGCAGCGAACAGCTTGAAGTATTCAATTTTGGGAATGGTGGTCACCCTACGCAGGTAGTTGTCCTCCTTCCCGAAGAAATCCTTAAAGTCGCGCACAAACAGCCAGTTGAGTGTGTAAAAGAAATAGAGGAACCACATATAAATATGCTGGTAACGGTGGAAGCGGAACCATTCGCTTTGCGGAAAGATCCTGACAATATCGCTTTGTTTCACGTCGATGTCCCAGTGCTGTACATTAGGATAAGGATGATGAAGCAGCAAATGGCGCTTTTTCCAGATATAGCTGTTGCTGCCGAACAACTCCAGTACATGGGTTAGCCATTCGTTATAGATCCGCTTTTTGAAGATCGCCCCGTGAGCGGCATCATGAAATGCGTTCAGGAACACTAATATCATGGTAAGCCCGGTCAGGATATAGAAAGTAAATAGTAAATAATTATTATTCCCGAAAATCAGTATGAAACTGTAAAAGGTAAAGTAAAGTACCATTAGCAGTACTGATTTAAAGATTATCCTGTTCTGAATGCTTTTATTTCCGAGTACAGTCGCGTGTACCTGCTTGTTCAGGCTTTTGAAGAAGTCGTTTTCGCCTGGCTTTATGAAAGAGGGTTTTGTAAATTTTTTCTCATATGTAATTGTTTCGGCAGACATATGGCATATATTTTATTCATGCGATTAACAGATGGATTTTGGATATAGTTTGATATAACTCCTGTTCAGGTACCAAATTTAAGTGCATTTCTTAGTTTTTAGCTTATATTTGGCCGTTCTGGCAGAAGTGTGACTGAAGTATTAAAATGACATGACAATTCATCCGAAAGAGTCAAAAAATAAATATGAGTTGGTTGTAGGCCTTGAAGTACACGCCCAGTTATCCACGTTAAGCAAAGCCTTTTCGTCCGATCCGGCGGCTTACGGAGGCGCTCCCAATACGCATGTAAGCCCGGTATCGCTGGGTCATCCCGGCACACTACCTAACATCAACTGGAAAATGGTGGATTATGCGGTGAAAATGGGCCTGGCCTGCCACAGCACCATTAGCCTGAATAATACCTTTGCCCGCAAGAATTACTTCTACGCCGATTTACCCAAAGGCTATCAGATCACACAGGACCAGTTCCCGGTTTGCCTGGGCGGATATGTCACGGTGAGGTTGTCGGACGGAACAGAAAAGAATATTGCTATCCATCATATCCACATGGAAGAGGATGCAGGGAAAAGCATGCACGATCAGCACCATGAGGATTCGCTGATCGACCTGAATCGTGCCGGTGTTCCGCTGATCGAGATCGTTTCGGAACCGGACATCAGGAGCGCCGAAGAAGCCGGGCAGTACCTCACCGAACTTCGCAAGCTGCTGCGTTACCTGGAAATATGCGATGGAAATATGGAAGAAGGCAGTATGCGTTGTGATGCCAACATTTCAGTGAGACTGAGGGGAAATGCGGCATTTGGCAATCGCTGCGAAGTAAAAAACCTGAATTCGATCCGGAATGTGCAGCGGGCTATAGAGCATGAATTTGAAAGACAGGTGGCTGTACTGGATAACGGCGGTTATATCGAACAAAACACGCTTAATTTTAATGCAGATACGGGAGAAACATCTGTTTTGCGAACCAAGGAGATGGCGAATGATTACCGCTATTTCCCCGAACCTGATCTGCAGCCTTTGTTTTTGGACAAGAGTTACATTGAACGCCTGCGCGGCGAACTGCCCGCATTGCCCAATGATCTGTACTTAAAATATATAGCCCAGCTAGGTTTGTCCGAATACGATGCTTCGGTGATCACCGCTGAAAAGGAAATAGCCGCCTATTTTGAACAGGTTATTGAGCACACGGATAATTACAAAGCTGCTGCCAACTGGCTGATGGGTACCGTCAAATCGTATTTGAACGAAAATGGCTTGCAAATTACAGAGTTTGTGCTTGAACCCGCTAAATTAGCCGCGCTGATAAGCCTGGTTGACAGCGGAAAGATCAATAATTCGGTAGCTTCGCAGAAACTGTTCCCGGCATTGGTTAATGAGCCCGGTAAATCGCCGGAATCATTGGCAAAAGAGCTGAATTTGCTGATCAATACGAATGGAGAGGAAGTTTACCGGTATATCAGCGATGCGCTGGCCAAGTATCCTGACAAGGTGATCGAATACCAAAAAGGGAAAAAGGGCGTTTTGGGATTGTTCATGGGCGAGATCATGAAGAGCTCAAAAGGGCGCATCGATCCGCAGAAAACTAACCAGTTATTAATAAAAGAATTAGAATCCAAATAAATGAAGAATTACCGAATTGTATCAGCAGTAGCTATTTTATCAACCCTTTTGCTTTTTTCATGTAAAGACAACTCGGTATTCACCCTTTCGGGGACCATCGTTAATCCCGGCAGCATCAATAAGGTTTACCTGCTCGAGGCTGACAGTACATCGATCTCGGTTGTCGATTCGACCAACTTGAGCGAGGACGGTAATTTTAAGTTTAAACACAATGCGCCTTACGCCAACCTTTTCGATCTGAGGATAGGCCGGGACATTTACGATCTTATTGCCAAAAACGGCGACCAGATCACCTTTTCGGCCAACCTGAGCGATACAACCCATACCTATACCATTGCAGGTTCTGACGACTCGGAAAAGATCAAAGAATTTAATAGGATCACTAATGCTTTTAATGATCCGATCGCAAAGATAACCGACGAATACAGGTCCAAAGCCGAAAAAATAGGGCACGAAACCGACTCCCTCATCAGCGTATACCAGCCCATCGTTCAAAAAGTGCTGGATTCGCAAAGCATGGCGGTGTTGAAATTTGCTAACGACAATAAAAATTCACTGGCAGGTTTTTACGCCGTGACAGCATTGGACCCCAACAAATATGAGCAGCAAATGGTGGCTTATGCGGATGACCTGAAGGGCAAGTTTACCAGCAATCCGGCTGTTCAGCGTTTTGAAAGAGCGATGATGGAGATCAAACCTGTTTCGGTTGGACATAAAGCGCCGGATTTTACGACAATGGGCATAGACGGCAAGCCAGTTAAATTATCCGACTACAAAGGCAAATATGTATTGCTTGATTTTTGGGCATCGTGGTGCGCGCCGTGTCGCCGTGAAAATCCTAACGTGGTTAAACAATATGCTATTTATAACCCCAAGGGTCTGAATATACTGGGCATATCGCTGGATGTTGATAAAAGCAAGTGGCAGCAGGCAATTAAGCATGATAAGCTGGTTTGGCGGCAGGCATCAGACCTGAAAAACTTTGAAGGCCCAACCGAAGAATTATACCATATTACAGCCATTCCCTCCAACTTTTTGATCGATCCGCAGGGCAACATTATCGCCAAAAACATCACCGGCAGCGATCTTGAAGAATTTTTAAACAAAACGTTTAATAAGCCTCAATAATAGGTTAAAATTAGGTAACACTTAACAATTAATTAATATTAGGTTTACCATTTGCTTTTGTTAAGCTCATATTTTTATGCAAAATTTGTATCATGAGCACTTCTACTAAGCAGAAAATTTTAATCGTAGACGATGAACCGGATATCCT
>DASZWG010000230.1:0-3228 GCA_035546675.1 Mucilaginibacter sp.
ATTGTACAGGCGGGCATCGCCCTCGGGCGTACGACCTATGGATCGCCAACCACGTCTGACCAGTCGCTGCTCGACATACCTTCCCTCAAGGTTGGTCCCGGCGATTCGGCGCGTTCGCATACGGCTGATGAGTTCATTTATTTGGACGAGATCAGGGAAGGGATAGAACTGTATATCCAAATGCTCGGGAAGATCGTTTGATAGCCGCATATTAGCGATTACGCATACTTGTTTTTTGGATAACACATCCATGTACCTTATCTTTATTGCTCCTGAACTTTTAGCATGAAACTGATCGCCCTGCTTCTTTTTTTCAGCCTTGTTTCAAGCCGGTCTGCACCTTACCGCGTGATTGATCTTTATGATTCCTCCGGTAATGCTGTAGCTTATATCGATGATTATGTCTCTGACCGGGTCATTTATCTTTGGGACGGAAAACCTGTAGCATATCTTTATCAAAGTTTTACGGGTACAGATGTATTTGGCTTCAACGGAAAACACCTCGGCTGGTTTGAGGACGGTAAACTGAGAGATAATGATGGTTACCTTATCGCTGCGACAAAAGAAGCTATCGGCAGGATAACTTATGGAGAGACGCTGAAAGGCGTGAAGGATACGCCACCGGAAAAGAAATATCATGAGCAACCGCCGGTTAAACCTTATTTTTCTGATACATGGTCGTCGGGAGTGCTGCGCGATTATCTGTTGCAGGGTACGGATAATTGACCATATGATTGTGAAGCCGGTTTGAAATCCTATCTTTAATTACCGATCAATTTCTATATATGCAACCGACCGTTTCGGCCGTAGCGCTGAATAATATCCTGCCTCTGCGAAGGCTATTCCTGCAGGAAAACAATTTCCAGGTGAGGTATAACGCTGTGCATGAGCGTGGCTGGAGCGATTCGTACCTGGTCAGGATTGACGGTGTTGTCGTCGGTTATGGCTCGGTAAAAGGTAAGGATGACCTGTCATTGAGGGATGCCATATTTGAGTTTTATCTTGTTCCAGCCTGGCGCAACTACTCGGCACAGCTATTCCGGGAATTGGTGAGCATGTCCAGGGCCATATATGTCGAATGCCAGAGCAACGCCGAATTGATCACCTTTATGTTGTATGAGTTTTGTAAAGATATTTGTGCCGATGTGATCCTGTTCAGGGATGGCCCCGATACTCAGCTCGAAATACCAGGTGTTGTTTTTCGCGAATGGCACGAGGGTGATAACGTTTTTGAGCACAGCTCTGAACCTGAAGGGAGTCATGTGCTGGAGATCGGCGGTGAAGTGATTGCGACAGGCGGGTTTTTGCTGCATTACAATAAGCCTTTCGCCGATCTGTACATGGAAGTGCGCGCGGATCAGCGGCGTAAGGGTTACGGCAGCTACCTGATACAGGAATTGAAAAAAGCATGCCGGCAGGCAGGACGTATCCCCGCCGCACGATGCAACATCACGAACAAAGCCTCAAAGGCCACGTTACTCAAGGGCGGTATGGAGATCGCCGGGTACATGCTTTCGGGCGATATCAGACCGGAATCTTTATGAATCCAATTTTTACAAACCTGACCACTGAGCGTCTTTTCCTGCGCGATCTCCGGGAAGATGATGCTCCCGAAATATTTCGCCTGCGATCGGATGAGAAGGTGAACGAGCATTTAGAACGGCCACGTGCCGTTACTGTTGACGATGCGCGGGAATTCATTCTTAAATTACAGGCACTGGCGGAAAATTACGAGACCGTGATATGGGCGATTACACAGATCGGCGACCCAAAATTGATCGGCACCGTTTTATACTGGCATATCGAAAGGCTAAAAGACAAAGCTGAGATCGGTTACGAGTTATTGCCCGAATACCAGGGAAGAGGCATTATGACCGAGGCGCTGCAAAAGGCGATTGAGTTCGGTTTTGGAGAACTTCGTTTTAAAACTATTACGGCTGAAGTTATCGAGAATAACAGCCGTTCCATCAGCCTGTTGCAAAGACTGGGTTTTGCCCTGGCTGGCAACATGGACCACGGATACCTTCTTTATGAATTGAAAAAAAGTTCCTGATAGATCTGAATTTAAAACAATTTGCTTAAGTGTAACAAATTATTTAGATATTTGTCTAAATATATAAACATTGAAACGGACTTGAACACATTATTCAAAGCGCTGAACGACCAGACCCGGCGGGATATCCTGGAAATGCTGAAAGACAGGGATATGACTGCGGGTGATATTGCGGATAAATTCACGATATCAAAACCGAGCATTTCCCACCATCTCGATCTGCTGCGGCAGGCAGGCCTGGTGCTGTCGGTAAAAGAAGGCCAGTTCATTTATTACTCGCTCAACACGACCGTAATGGACGAGATGCTGAAATGGATCATGCAATTTAAATCACCACAAAAAGATAAGAAAAATGAAGAAGTTTAATTCGCTGGATGTTGCGGCGCTGCTGGTATGGCTGCTGCCACCGGTTTACCTCTTGTATATCTGGCCTTCGCTGCCCGCTTCGGTGCCGGTACATTACGGCATTAACGGCGCGCCCGACCGTTACGGAAGCAAGAACGAGTTCCTGACATCCCAGTTCCTGCTGATGGGCGTATCGCTGGGTATTTACCTGCTGCTTAAGTTCCTGCCGGCGATAGACCCCAAAAAGTATGTCAAATACGGCGAGCCCACTTTTCAGAAACTGGCGCTCGGGCTGGTCATTTTCCTTTCGGCGCTGAGCATATTAATCGCTTATTCGGCCATCATTCACGGCTTTAAAGCCGGAAAAATGATCCTGCCTGTTGTCGGATTGCTGTTCGCGTTCATCGGCAACATCATGTACAACATCAAACCCAATTATTTTGCGGGAGTACGAACTCCATGGACCCTGGAGGATCCTGAAAACTGGAAGTCAACACACCGGCTCGCAGGCAAATTGTGGTTTATCGGCGGACTGGTCATTACCGTTGCAGTATTGCTGCTGCCCAATAAAGCCGGTTTTGTCACCTTTATGAGCCTGATGGTTGTGCTGGTGCTGGTGCCCGTTGTTTATTCGTTTGTATACTTCAAAAAACATCAGCCCAAATAAAAAAGAGATCGGGTAATATCTAAATTTGCCAGGCGTTAATGATTCACTTTAACGCCATTTTTTATGAAAAAACTCTTCGTTGCCTGTTTACTATCTGCTGTACTTGCTCCTGTTTTTTGCCATGCCCAGGGTAAAGCGCTGGGGGCGCGCATAGCTGCGATTG
>DASZWG010000231.1:0-4234 GCA_035546675.1 Mucilaginibacter sp.
TAATGATAACATTGTTTTTCCGGGCGGCCAGGTCGCGGTCAAATTGCGTTGCGGTAACCTCTAAGGTCTTGTTTTCCTTTAACCTGCGCGCGGTTTCCTTTATCACGGCAAAGGCTTCGGGCAGTATTTCCATCAGGATCACTTCCAGTTCCTTGTTGCGGTCCTTTTCGATCTTATCGATCTGCGAGTAAAGGCCGACCTTCTCGGTCATATCCATATCCGGATTATTCTCGATCCGGCTTTTAAAGTCGCTGAGTTCGGCATCTATTTCTGCCAGCCCCTCTTTGATCTTTTCTTTAAAAGCTATGGTCCTCGCCCTTAATTCGTCATTGCTCACGCCATCCAGTTTCGAGAATTCTTCCTTAATTTTCTCAACTATAGGCTGTATACTTTTTATGTCCCGCTCCGACTTATTGCCGAAAAGCTTACTGATAAATCCCAACATAATAAATTGTTATATCCATGACCGTCAACAATTGCGCCACTGCGATGAATGAGGTCATAATGGCAGGCAAAGGTACGCAATTAGTAGCAAGTATCGAGTAGTTAGCAGCAAGTAAATAGATGCTGTTCCTGCGATGATCCATCTTGATACATGATACTAAATACTTGATACCTGAATACTATCTTTGCCCCCATGAACATCCTGCTCCTCGGTTCGGGCGGAAGGGAAAGCGCCTTCGCCTGGAAATTATCGCAAAGCCCCAAATGCAGCAAGTTATTTATTGCTCCCGGCAACGCGGGCACATCGCAATACGGGCAGAATGTAAATATCAAAGCGACGGATTTCACGGCTATCGGGAAGTTCGCGATAGAAAACAAGATCGATATGGTGCTTGTAGGCCCGGAAGAACCGCTGGTGAAAGGCATCCACGATTTTTTCCTGGCCGATGATAAACTGAAAAGCATTCCCGTCATCGGGCCGCAAAAAGAGGGCGCGCAGCTGGAAGGCAGCAAGGATTTTTCGAAATATTTTATGCAAAGGCACCATATTCCGACTGCCGCTTATAAAACATTTACGCGGGAAACGCTGAACGAAGGTTTCCAATACCTCGCCACTGCCGGGCTGCCGGTTGTGCTCAAGGCTGACGGATTAGCGGCCGGTAAGGGCGTGCTGATCTGTACCACCCTGCAGGAAGCCGAACTGGAACTTGCCGAAATGCTTACGCAAGCCAAATTCGGCGAAGCGAGCTCGAAGGTGGTGATCGAACAGTTTTTGCAGGGCATAGAGTTATCGGTATTTGTACTCACCGATGGCGGGCATTATAAAATTCTGCCTGAAGCCAAAGATTACAAACGCATCGGCGAGGGTGATACCGGTTTGAATACCGGGGGCATGGGTTCGGTTTCCCCCGTGCCTTTTGCTGATGAGACCTTCATGAAAAAAGTTGAAGAGCGCGTCATCATACCAACCATCGAAGGCCTGAAACAGGATAATATTCCTTATCAAGGGTTCATTTTTATCGGGCTGATGAATTGCGGCGGCGAACCTTACGTGATCGAATACAATTGCCGCATGGGCGACCCGGAAACTGAAAGTGTAATGCCCCGGATCGAATCCGATCTCGTTGATCTGCTCATTGGCGTAGCCGAAGGCGCTCTGGATAAAAAGGAATTAAAAGTTTCTGGCAAAACCGCTGCAACCGTAGTTTGCGTGGCAGGCGGCTACCCCGGCGAGTACCTCAAAGGCAAGGTCATTACCGGAATCGAAAATGTGCACGGATCTAATGTCTTTCACGCCGGAACCAGCAAGAACGGGGAAGATATTGTCACTGCCGGCGGCCGGGTACTGGCCGTTACGACATTGCAGGACGACCTGTTCAGCGCCTTACAGCAAGCCACTGCAGATGCCAGCCGTATTTATTGGGACGGCATGTATTTCAGGAAAGATATCGGGTTTGACCTGATATAAACACGAATTTCACGAATCAGCCCGAATTAATCGAACATGTTTCAATCTGATATAGACCACGAATTAACGCAAATCGGACGAACCTCATCCGACGTAATTCGTTAAATTCGGATTAATTCGTGGAATTCGTGTGACTAAATATATCCGCCAGCTTGTCCTCCAGGTCGTCGCCTCGCAGGTTTTTGGCGATGATCTTACCGTTGGGATCGAGCAGGAAATTGGCCGGTATGGCGCGCACACCGTACATATCGGCAACCTTGCTTTTCCAGAATTGCAGATCGGATACATGCGTCCAGGTCAACCCATCCTTGTGAATAGCATCCAGCCATCTTTGTTTCCCATTCGGTCTGTCGAGTGAAACGCTCAGGATAGTAAAATTCTTATCCTTATACTTGTTAAAAGCCCTTACCACGTTCGGGTTCTCGGCACGGCACGGTCCGCACCACGACGCCCAAAAATCAACCAGCACATATTTCCCCCTGAACGACTCGAGGCTGACCATTTTGCCCGCCGTATCAGCTTCGGTAAATAGTGGCGCTTCCTGGCCAAGGGCAACAGCCTTCATCTTAGGCAGCCTTTCAGCGAATTTCTTTCCGTTCTCCGTCTGCTTTATCCTGTCGGATAAGCCGTTGTATAAAGGCGCTATGTCGGCATAATCGGCACTGTATGCATAGGTTTCCAGCGCGTTCAGGCTGATGTATGAATCCGGGTTATCCTGTATAAATTTCTTATCCACACCTGCTTCCTCGTCTTCTATGGCCTTTTCTTCCTTATTGATCTCGTGCTGAAAGGCATCAGATTTTTTTTGCTCAGGCGTTGCTGCGTTTTGTTTTGCTTCCAAAGCATCATATTCATCATTAACATGCTTCAGAGCCGCTTGTAAACGTGCATTATCCTGGTTGGTTTTAGGGCCGTCTACCGTTGCCTTTTTCAGCGAATCGCTGCTGTTCACTTTGATCACTCCCTCTTCCAGGTAGATCGATTTATAATCCCTGTACTTAACCCCGTTTCCTTCCGCATTCAGCACCAGATACGCTTCCATCGGCGTACCGCCGACTTTGCCATTAAAATGGAACTGACCGTCTTTCATGGTGACCGAATCGGTCATTACTTTGCCTTTTTCAACATATTGCAGGTACATTTTGGCCGGAGTGTTATAAGTCCCAACTGTCCCTGTAACTTCATATTTACCGTCCTGTGCAAAAGCAATCGCCGGAATAAGAGTTATCAGTACTGAAATCGTTTTTTTCATCGCCATAGGATTAAGAACTTCAATATTACCAAGATAATTTCACATTCCAATGGCTATTTACCCAATACTTTCGCCAGTTCGTTCTCCAGATCGTCGCCGCGCAGATCCTGCGCGATGATCTTACCCGAGGGATCGATCAGGAAATTTTTGGGTATACTTTGCACAAAATAGAGCTGTGCCACGGCATTGTTCCAGAATTTCAGGTCGGATAACTGCGTCCATGTCAGGTGGTCCATCCGTATCGCATTAAGCCAGTTGAATGTCCCGTCCTGTCTGTCCAGCGAAACACCGACGATGGTAAAATTCTTATTCTTATACTCGTTGTAAACCTTCACCAGGTTGGGATTTTCCTCGCGGCAGGGCTGGCACCACGACGCCCAGAAGTCGAGCAATACATACTTGCCTCTGAAAGATGAAAGCCTTACCATGTGGCCTGAAGTATCGGCTTGTTCAAAGTCGGGCGCTATGGCGCCGATCGAGATCGTTTTCAATTTCTCCAGTTCATCCTTCAATATCCGGGCGGTTTCGGTATTGCGCACATCTTCTGACAAACTGTCGAGCAGCCCCAGTATCTCGTCCGGATCAGGCGTGGGTCCGCCAATGGTGCCCAGGGTAAGCAGGCTCAGGTAGCTATCCGGGTATTGTTTCACTAAGTCCTTAAGCGCCTGGTGGTATTGGGCCTGGATAACTTTCAGGTTAGCCTGCATTTCGTTGTGCCGCGTCTCCTCATCCTTAGTCGTATCCTTCAGCGCATTAGCCATCAGCATCGTGGTCTTTGCGCTGGCGGTGCTATTGATCGCCTGTAATTGCCTGTACTCGTCGTTTATGCGCGAACCGGTGATCTTCGCTTTATATGCTGAATCTGGGCTGGTTATATTGATAGTCCCTTTATCGATATAAAAAACAAATTTATCGGCGCTATCCACGCTAAGCTTTTGCGCACTGATGCCGCTGTAATCCATCACCAGTACGGCCAGTGAAGGGTAGATCAGGTCGCCCTTGAACTGGAAATTGCCGTTGACGATCTGCGTCGAATCCAGCACCCTGGTCGATCCCATTTGGTAAGCCAG
>DASZWG010000232.1:0-12721 GCA_035546675.1 Mucilaginibacter sp.
AAAATATCCTCGTACTGCGCCTGCTGGTTCATATTCTGCGGCGTTCCCTTCATGTGCATCAGGATGTAGGGCACCTGCAGGCGGGCAACAGTGTCGAACATTTGCCCGTCTAACTGCCCACCGGAAATATCATTAATGATATGCGCACCGGCTTTGATGGCTGCTTCAGCGATGCCCGAACGGAACGTATCTACCGATAAGACGGCTTCGGGGTGATTGGCAGCAATCAATTCGACAACCGGCAGCAAACGGTCCATTTCTTCCTGTTCGGAAATATCGTCCGCACCGGGCCGCGACGAATAGGCGCCGATGTCCAGGAAATCAGCGCCTTCGGCCAGCATTTTGGCCGCCTGCTGCAGCGCATCGGCCAGCAAGGGTTTACGGCTGCCCGCATAAAAACTGTCGGGTGTCAGGTTGATGATACCCATCACCTTTGGTGTACTCAGATCAATTAGTCTGCCGCCTGCGTTGATGGTTAATTTTTTGCGAAAAAATGTATCTTTAGCCACTGAGTTTGGTTGTAATGTTGCAAGGTTTTAATGTTGTAAAGTTACTTTTATATCTTAAAACTTGTACCCTGGTATAGCGCCACCTTTCCTTAAGGAGCAACGAAGAAATGCGAATTTCTTGCATCGCGTATCTGCTGAACATTACAATTTTGACATTCAAACATTTCGGCAAAAAAATTGAGTAATACAGCAACAGAATACGACGCGGTCATCAGTAATTGTAAGGGTATCTTTATGAAGAAGACCCGCGACTATGGCACCGCATGGCGCATATTGCGGATCGAATCCATTACCGACCAGATATTCATCAAGGCGCAGCGCATTCGTACGCTCGAGGAGAAAAAAGTATCCAAAGTTGATGAAGATATCACCGGCGAATACATTGGTATCGTCAATTACTGCGTTATAGCCTTAATGCAACTCGACAGCGACGCAGCTACGCCCGTTGAACTGCCCGCTGAACAGGTAAGCACGCTTTTTGATGCCAAGGTTAATGAAACGAAGGAATTGATGTTTGCCAAAAATCACGACTACGGCGAAGCCTGGCGCGATATGCGCATCAGCTCGATGACCGACCTGATACTGATGAAACTGCTGCGCGTAAAACAAATAGAGGATAACAAAGGCCAAACCCTGGTTTCGGAGGGTGTTAAGGCCAATTACCAGGATATGCTCAACTACGCGGTCTTCGCGCTTATAAAACTCGGAGTAAAATGAAACGTCTTGTCTGGATCTGCAGAATATTGGTCGGTCTCCTGTTCATCTTTTCGGGCCAGATCAAGATGAACGATCCGCTGGGCTTTTCCTATAAGCTCGAAGAATATTTCGATGTTTTTCATATCGGCTTCCTGAGCAGCTTCGCGCTGAGCATGGCCATCATCTTATGCACGCTGGAGATCGTACTGGGCTTTGCCATACTGATAGGCACGCGGGCCGTTTCCATCGCCTGGGGCCTGTTATTGCTCATCATATTCTTCGGCTTCCTCACCTTTTATTCGGCGTGGTTCAAAGTAGTGCAAACCTGCGGCTGCTTCGGCGATGCCATACCGCTTACGCCCTGGCAATCGTTCAGCAAGGATATGGTGCTGCTGGCGCTGGTGCTGGTGATCTTCGTTAACCGGAAGACTATCAAGCCTCTCTTTTCAAAGAAAACAGGAGATAACCTCGTGCTCGGCGCAATAGTAGTTGCGGTTGGTTTTGGCCTTTACACTTATAATTTCCTGCCGGTGATCGACTTTTTGCCTTACAAAGTCGGTGCGAATATCCCCGATGAAATGAAGAGGCCACCCGGGGCGCAGCCTGATGTTTACCAGATCACTTATAACCTGAAAAATAAAAAAACAGGCGAAGCCAAAGTGATGAACGATAAGGATTACCTGAGCAGCGGTATCTGGAAGGATAACAATTGGGTGGTGACCGGCAAGCCGGAAAGCGTATTGGTAAAAAAAGGCTATGATCCGCCTATCGAGGACCTGAACATCCAGGATGCGCAGGGGAACAATTATACCAGCGAGTTGCTGGCGAACCCCTTCTACAACCTCATTATTGTGGCGTACGACCTGAAGCATACTAACCTTGATGCGATAGGCCGTCTGAATGCGCTGGCTATCAACTTGGCGCAGAATTTCAATACGCGTACAGTATTGCTTACATCCAACTCAGCCAGCGATGCCAATGCTTTTGCAAAGGCTAACCACCTGGCTATGGATATTTTTTATGCCGACGAAGTGCCCCTGAAATCGATGGTGCGCGCTAATCCCGGCGTATTGCTGATGAAGAACGGTACCGTCATCAATAAGTGGCATTATCACAGCGTCCCTACTTACGATAACCTGGTCAAAGAATATTTTCAGCATTGAGGCATGATCGGATACATCTTCCGCAAGATCGGTTACGGACTGGCAGTGATGCTGGGGATCGTGGTTGTGGTGTTTTTCCTGTTCAATATTTTACCGGTCGACCCGGCAAGGATGACACAGGGCCAACGCGCCGATGTGCAATCGTTGCAGGCTGTACGTAAGGAGTTCGGCCTGGATAAACCTGTTTATATTCAGTTCGCTTATTATATCAACGATCTTTCGCCTATCGGTTTTCATGACCGTACTCCGGAAGCACAACAGAAATATCACTATGTTACGCTGATCCCGGTATCAAAAACTAAAGTGATCGCGCTTAAATGGCCCTATCTGCGCCGGTCGTACCAAACGCGGCAGGATGTAGGTCCGCTGCTGATGAGCGTGATCCCGAATACGCTTGTGCTGGCCACAACCGCCATGATCTTTGCTATCCTGATCGGCGTTTTCCTCGGGACACTGTGCGCTGTTCATCAGAATACCTGGATCGACAAGGCCTCTATCGCATTTTCGACGTTGGGCATCTCGGCTCCCTCGTTTTTCGCGGGGATCATCATCGCCTGGATATTCGGCTTTGTACTGAGCAAATACACCGGGCTGAACATGTCGGGCAGCCTGTACGACTACGACCCGTTCAAGGGCGAGGTAATGACCTGGAAAAATCTCATCCTGCCCATGGTAACACTGGGTTTGCGTCCGCTGGCTATTATTGTACAATTGACGCGAAGCGCCATGCTGGATGTGATGAACCAGGATTATATCCGTACCGCACGGGCAAAGGGGCTGAGCGAGCGGGCTATTGTTTACAAGCATGCGCTTAAAAATGCGCTCAATCCCGTCATCACGGCCATTGCCAACTGGTTTGCTTCGCTGCTGGCCGGCTCGTTCTTTGTAGAATACGTCTTTGGATACAACGGATTGGGCAAAACGACGGTAGATGCGCTCGAAATGTCAGACTTTCCCGTCGTCATGGGGTCTATTCTGTTCATAACCTTTATTTTTGTGGTGATCAATATCCTGGTGGACGTAGTTTATGTTTGGATCGATCCGCGGGTGAAGTTGAGCTGAAATTGATATGAAGATTTTCCTGATCGGTTTTATGGGCAGCGGCAAAACCACGCTGGGCCGCAAACTGGCCGCACGTATGAACTATGAATTTATCGATCTCGACCATATGCTCGAAAAGCAGGTTGAGCTAAGCATAGCCGAATATTTCCAGTTTTTTGGTGAGGATTCTTTCCGTAAAAAAGAGTCTGAAATACTAAAAAAGACCGTTTATCCCGAAAACGCGGTTATTTCGACCGGGGGTGGACTACCTTGTTATTTTGATAACATGGGCTGGATGAAAGCTAATGGCAAGGTGGTATACCTGCAACTGCCGCCAAAAACCCTGGCCGACCGGCTGGAGACCGGCAAGGAGGAGCGCCCGCTTTTGCAGGATAAGCACGGCGACGACCTGATCGCTTTTATCGAAACAAAACTGGCTGAACGTGAACCTTTTTACACACAGGCTAATATCATCGCCGATGGCCTGAGCCTTACAGCGGAAAAGCTGGAAGAGATACTTTTGGTTGAAAATAACTGATCTATACCAGGTAAACCGCATCCGGCTGACCTTCCCTGTCCAAAACAACCTCAACATGCTCCTTTAGCAGGGTTGACAGCGCTATACCCGAATAATCGGTCGAAACCGGAAAACTTTTATGGTTGCGATCGACCAGCACTACCGTGCGAAGCTTTTTAAGGGGAACATCGAGAAACACACCAAAACCATAGGCCAACGTTTTACCGCTGTTCAGCACATCATCTACGATGATCACTGTTTTATCATGGCATACCCGTATATCCGTATTCGTAGTGGCCCTCAGGCTGCTGCTTTGCTTATCCAGCTCTATGGTCATCAGCGTGCTTTTGAACGGGGCGATCTTATCCAGTATGTTTTTCAGCCGTTCGGCGATGAAATTACCCCGGGGCAGTATACCCGCGATAATAATTTCTTTCTCGTCAAAATTGTCTTCCAGCAACTGGTACGCGATCCGGTCGATCTTTTGCGCTATCTGGTGCTCGTTCAGTATGAGCAGCTTCTTTTCTTCCATCTTTGTTGTAAAAGTTTGAATGTTGGAACGTTGTCCGAAATACCAAGGGTAAATATACAGGTAACCTTGCAACGTTTCAACCTTACAACATTACAACCAAACTATTCTTTGGGATACGGATAATATACAAAATTGGCCCCTTCGGGAACGATAACGAATATACACATAAAATCATGCGGGTTTTTGTAGGATTTGACAAACCGTTCCTTCAGTTCCTTTTTGATGATACCTTTTTCTGTGAACTCTTCCAGCGTGGAGGCATGAATGGTCCACTCCGTGTTCAACTCTTCACGGTCGAGTATAGGCTCTCCAAGCGAAACCGCATGCTGATGGGCCACAAAAATGGGGTATCGCGACAGGCCTTCGACCATGATCTCAACGGAGACTTCGCGAATAGACTCCGCATAAAGCTTCAGGTCGGTCTCAAGGCTCACCAGCGGACTCTCTTTCTTCTTTTCGCCGCCGGCATTTTCGTTCAGCAATTCTTCCGGGTCCATTAATTCTAAATTTAATCAGTCAATTGATCCCTGATCTGCAACAATACTACATTTTCCACGTGTTGTGTATGCGGGAACATATCCACCGGCTGTATTTTAAGCACATCATACCGCTCTTTTAAAACCAGCAGATCACGCGCCTGGGTAGCCGGATTGCAGCTAACATACACAATTTTAGGGGCGCCGATCTCTACCAGCCTGTCCACCACATCGGCGTGCATGCCGGCGCGCGGCGGATCGGTAATGATCACATCGGGTTTACCATGCTCCGCTACAAATTCCGGGTTCAGCACATCCTTCATGTCACCGGCATGGAATTTCGTATTACTGATCTTGTTGATAGCCGAATTGACCTTTGCATCTTCAATGGCCGAAGGAACATACTCCACGCCTATAACCTCCTTTACCTGGCCGGCAATAAAATTGGCTATCGTTCCCGCACCGGTATACAGATCATACACCCGCTCATCTCCCTTAAAACCGGCGGAATCACGGGCTATCTCATATAGTTTAACAGCCTGCACCGAGTTAGTTTGGTAAAAAGACTTCGGACCGATGCGATAACGAATGGTCTTACCATTCCCATCCACCATTTCTTCGTAAATATATTCGGGGCCGCGCCAGGCTACAACCTCCTGGTCGAAGATCGTATCGTTGCGTTTCTGGTTGACGATATACAGCAGCGAAGTGATCTGCGGAAAAGTCTTTCCGGTAAACTCCATCAAACCCCTGATCTCGTGTTTGGTGGCATAAGCAAACACCATGATCACCATCAGTTCGCCTGTGGATGATGTCCTGATCACCAAGTTACGTAACGCACCGGCATGTCTTTTCAGGTCATAAAAACTGATGCATTGTTGTTTGGCATATTCATGCACACCGTTGCGGATCGCATTCGACGGGTCGGCTTGCAGGTAACAATGTTCAATGTCCAGTATCTTATCGAACCGGCCGGGGATATGAAAACCGAGCGCATCCATATCCGGCGTTTCGGTGGTGCGGTTTTCCCCGTCGTTCAGCCAGCGTTTGTTGGAGAAAGTGAATTCGAGTTTGTTGCGGTAGTATTTGTCATTGGGTGAAGGGATGATCGGCAGTATGCCGCTCACATCGATTTTGGCGATATGGGCCAGGGCACCTTCGACTGTCTTTTGTTTGAACCTGAGCTGGGCCTCGTAGCTCATGTGCTGCCATTTACAGCCGCCGCATGTTCCGAAATGCCCGCAAAAAGCACCGCTGCGATAAACCGAAGGTTTCTTCAGCCTGGCTATCTTTCCTTCGCCGAAATTCTTCTTCTTACGGTAAACCTGTACATCAGCCACATCGCCCGGCACCGCCTTATCCACAAACAGAACCAGGTCGCCGGCCCGCCCCACACCTTTCCCTTCTTCGGCAATATCTATGATCTCGACGTCCTCAAAAACCAGGTTGTTCACAGCCTTATTCATCAGGCTGCAAAGGTACGTTTTATGAAGCTTAAAGGGGAAAGACTAAAGCTAAAAGCTTTACCATCCTGTAATTATTGGTTTGGTCTTTTCGCTTTCTGCTTTGCGCTCACGGTCAAATAAACCAGTTCAAAACAGACTCCCAGAATTCGTCGCTTTCAATATCGGCTATATCGAACTGCTCTTCGATCATGTCGGATACTTCTTTTAACTCCCTGCTCATGGCTAAAAACGATTTTGATGACTAATTTAAAAATAAATATACCAAAAACCAAAATAGTATTTAATATATTTACCGATATGAATCACTGCACTGTGTAATTAGTCAACCCATATCAAAGATCCAGCAACCTCCGAAAATGCACAAGCAATTACTAAGTGCAGTTGTAAAAAACGCGTCGCTGAGTGAAAACTGAGCATCTGAAACAAACCAGCATGTCGCGGCAGCAATAGTTAAGCCGGTTAGAGAAACACAGGTCCTTAATAGTGTACGGTCACTTACCATATTATAAAGAATAAGAGTGATCAGCCAAAACACTATCCATAGCAGGCTGGTTAGCACTAATTCAAAAAACACAATTATAGGATAGACCTTAAGCCACCCAAGTTCATTGCTCCATCCATGATAATAGTAAAATTGAAGAATAAAGGCTATCAGTGGAGAAACGGTTGCACTGAACAGCCAGACCTTAAAAGTATACTTTGCAGATTTCCATTGCATATATATCAAATTAAAGGGCGAAGCATGAGCTTCGCCCCGATAAGGTTTACGATCTGTCCCAATTGATCTTGCGCGAAGAGTACATCAGTACGGCTATGATAATGAACAGGGCTATGCTCCCAATAAGCAGAGACAGGTCTTCCAGTTGGATGATGACATAAATAAACGAGTAAAAGATTGTAAGGATCAGCGTGAATATCGCGGCTGCTTTCCTGTCCTTTAATAAAGATGCGAGGAACGCAGCGATGAGTACTATAGTTGCCACCGACGCGACGATATAGGCTAATGTGTAACCGATCTGCTCCGAAAACGACAATAGCAGAATATAATAAATGACCATGGCTGCGCCGATGAGAATGTAATTGAAAGGATGAACCTTTTGTTTTATGATTAATTCGGTGAAGAATAGTGAAACGAAAGTCAGCAATATGATCAGGATTGCATATTTGCTGGTACGCATGTTTTTTTGATACTCATCTACAGGGATTTTCAGTTTCACGCCGAATGTGGCGTCAGCCGTTTTCTTCCCGTTCGACAGCAACCCGGTATCATTTACCCACTGCTGCGGGAAGGGCCGGTTATAATACAGCATTCGCCATTTGGCCGTAAAGCCCTGGTTTGTAATGACACGGGTATCAGGCAGGTACCTTCCATCGAAGCTTGGACTGTCCCAGTTGCCGCTTAAAGCTACATCAGTCGTTTTTCCAAGATGCAGAAAACTCAGTTCCCCGCTGCCCTTCAGGTCAAGTACGAAATCAAAGGCAACAGCATTTGCCGGATATCCTTTCAGATTTACTGCAGCTTGCAGACTATTCCCAAAAAGGCTCTCGCCTGCAGCCGGTTCTGCCGTTACAGCCTGCCCGTTGACCTTCACTTGCGGGTTGGTCTTCAACCCTTTCAGGTCGCTGATACTGAAAAGCAGCAAAGCTTTTTCCGGCATCAACTGGTCGGCATTTATCGAAAGCGAACCCAGGTCGGGCGCTGTAAAATTGCCCGATACTTTAATAATGCCGTTGTAAACCGGCACTTCATAAATACCCCGGTGAAGCACTTCAGAGGTCAGGCTTCCATTGTAATTAAGCCCATCAGGCAATACATACAGGGTTTGAATAACCTGCTTTGTGACAGGCTTCCCCTTTTCATCATTTTCCGTCAATTGCTCTTTGTAAGGAATGACCAGTACGGGCCCCTGTATCAGTTGGCTTCCGGAATATTGGTCCGAAACCTCATTAATCGTTTGCTGCTGACGATCTGCTCTTTCTGTGATCAGGCCGTTGATCAGTGCCGATGGTATCAGAAGCACTAGTACCAATACGGTTATAAAAACCAGTTTGATTGTAACCGACTCCTTGAGCCAGTGCATAAATCCTTGTTGTTGTGATTGTTCTGTTATCATTTGATTTAATAAAAGTACTTTGTATTTCAAAGTTTATCGATAAAAAAATTTATTTTACTATTTGTTGTTTTATTAATTGTTCCAGTGCATCCAGGTGATCTTTGAAGGCCTTTTTCCCGCTTTCAGTAGCCTGGTAATTGGTATTGGGCTTACGGCCAAGAAAACTTTTGTGCACGATGATATATTCCTCCTTTTCCAGCGCTTTCAGATGCGATGCCAGGTTACCGTCGGTAATGTTCAGCAGGTCCTTAAGCGAGTTAAAGTCGTAGCGTTCGTTAGCCGCGAGCACGCTCATGATCTGCAGCCTTACCCGGTTCTCGAAGGCCTTATCCAGCTTATCAAAAGGAATTTTCACTTATCGTATTTTAAATAGATCCGGCTGCCGTAAACAATATGCAGCACACCAAAACCGATGGCCCAAAATAATAAACCGTGTCCGGGTAAGCAAGCGGCTACCAGACCCAGTATGATCTCGCAAATACCTAAGTATTTTACTTCACCGAAGGTAAAGTTACCTGCGCTAAATAAAGCCAATCCATAAAAGATCAGCGAGGTGGCGGATACAATACCATAATGGTGATGCAGCAGCAAAATGAGGATAAGTATGCCTCCCGAAATAAGCGGCACAGCCATATGATAAAATAACGACCGGCTAACCGAACCCCACATAGGCTGGCCTTTACGCTTGGCCTGGCGGTTGCTCAGGCCTATCGCTGTTGCTACTGATGCAGCAAGCACTATTAAGGCAACAATAGAAAGCTTCATAATAAGCGGCAGGTAACTGCCATCGCTGTAGTATAAAAACCCAAAATCACGAGCCTTTGAAGCCTGTTCACCGAGTTTTCGCATAAGGGTGTAATTGGGATCAGCATTGATAAGCATATATGCCACCCCCGCTCCTATCAGCGCATAAACGCCTGCCAGTATACCCGAAAGTCCGCTGAGGGATAAGAATTTTGAGGACCGTTCCATCAGGCTGCGGATGGATGCCAGCTCGTCCTGCAATTCTTTTTCTTCCATTTTAAAGCACTTTGAAATTCAAAGTAAATAATTATAAATTTAATTTCAAATATTTATTATATTGTATTTATTCAATTTCATCTCAAATGGGGAAATTTTGGAAGCGAGCGGCGGCGGCGCTGACGGCTGTCGTCCTGGCAGTGATCTCAGATAAATTCATTACCGGCTGGTACAACCTTATTCCGTGGGGCATAGCGGCCTTTATCATCGGCTACATTAGCAAAGACCGGCCAACAGGGATAATTAATGCTGCCATATTCGGTTATGTATTGTCGCTGGTATACATTTATCTTGGCTACAGCGGCAAAACCGACAGCGGCAGTATGATACATTTTATTCTTTTCGACGTTTTTGTCAGCCTGCTTGGTGCCGTTGCGGGTATCATTTGTGCATTCGCCGGGAGCCGGCTACGGATCGTACTGACCAAATAATTACCTGCGGTCAAACCGCGATAGCAGCTTTTACCAGGTAGGGCAAAATCTCTTTCTGGAAGGAGACGAAGTTTTTACGCACGTCGGCATCGCTCACCGAGGTAAAAGCGAAGCTGAACACGATGCTTTTGCTGCATTTGATCAGGAAACGCAGCCGGTTAAAGTAGCTTTCGTTTTTGCGCATGCCACCAAGCTGCATAAACGAGCTGATCAGCATTTCTTCCAGCTCGTTTGACAGGTTTTTCAAGAACTCCTGTGAGTTTGCCGATTCGCGGATAAAATCCCAGCCGATAAACTCGTTGCAGACGGTGTACGACAACCTGCAGGTTTTCATGATGAGATTATTGAGATGAGTTTCCTCGTCTATCTCATTCGGGTTGGCATGGACCAGTTCGCCAACGCTAGCGCGGATGTAATCCATCAGCAGCACGTGAAGTATCTCTTCCTTGCTGTCAAAGTATTTATAAATGGTAGCCTTGGCGATACGAGCCTTCTTCGCGATCTCGTTAACGCTGGTCTTGTGATAACCAAATTTGCGAAACAATTCCTGCGAGGCCCGCTTAATGCTGTCTTTGATCTTGTCGGCTTCCATGTATCAGTTCGATACAAATATCTCAAAATTACTCACATTTACACTATAAGGCTTTAGCGAACGCGTGGCGGGGGCCTTTACGGGGCTGCCGTCGATGAGAGAAAACTTGGATCCGCTGCAGGGATCGGTGCAGGTAAGCGAGTTATTATCCAGGGTTACCGCGCAATGATTTTGGGGCATATAGCTGCTGCAGGCATCATAAGCTGCATAGCTCATATCAGCTTCGCGGTAAATGATGATACCCGCAACACCGTATCCGGGTATGATAACCGCACCGCCCGGGCTATGCAGCGCACTTAGCCGCGGATCGTTAACATCGGCCTGGAAATTGACGGAAACATTAGGTACAACACCGGTTTCCTTCCCGCACGAGGAGAAAGCCAGCATTACCACGGCCAAGAGGCACAGTTTCCGCATCATATAATTTCGGTCTGGAACTGCTTTAAGAAGCGTACGTCATTTTCAGAGAATAAACGCAGATCGCGTATCACATATTTTAAGTTTGTGATTCTTTCTATACCCATCCCAAAGGCAAAGCCCGTATATTTTTTGCTGTCGATGCCGCAATTCTCCAAAACATTCGGGTCGACCATGCCGCAGCCTAATATTTCCACCCATCCGGTATGCTTGCACATGCTGCAGCCTGTCCCGCCGCATATGGTGCAGCTGATATCCATCTCGGCCGATGGCTCGGTGAACGGGAAATACGAAGGTCTGAACCGCACTCTTGTACCCTCGCCGTAAAGCTCCTGGACAAAATGGTAGAGCGTCTGTTTCAAATCGGCAAAGGAAACGTTCTCATCCACGTAAAGCCCTTCTACCTGGTGGAAGAAGCAGTGTGCCCTGGCCGATATGGCCTCATTGCGGTAAACCCTGCCGGGCATAATGGCCCTGAACGGCGGCTTACCGCTTTCCATCATTCGCACCTGCACTGACGACGTATGTGTGCGCAGGGCAATATCATCTTTACCCACAATACCTTTTTTAATGAAGAAGGTATCCTGCATATCACGCGCCGGATGCTCCTCGGGGAAGTTGAGCGCCGAAAAGTTATGCCAGTCGTCTTCGATCTCAGGTCCTTCGGCCACTACGAAACCCAGCCGCCTGAAAATATCCACGATCTCGTTCCGTACCAGCGACAGCGGATGACGCGATCCTAACTCAAACCCATCGCCGGGCAATGTCAGGTCAAGTTCAGAGTTTTGAGCCTGGGGTTTTGAGTCAAGGCGCTCTTTCAACTCGCTATACTTAGCTTCGGCCTCCTGCTTGAACTCGTTCAACACTTTACCCAGGGTCCTTTTCTCTTCCGGCCTTACGCTTTTGAACCGCTCAAAAAGATCCTTAATAATACCTTTTGTACCCAGGTATTTGATCCTGAAAGTTTCCAGTTCATCCGCATTGGCCGGGTTAGCGGCTCTTATTTCGGCTGTATATTGATCTATTTTATCCTGCATAATACTCTGTTAAAATACGGCTGTCACGTCGATAACGCTACTTCAAAACGCCCAGCTCTTTCCCCACTTTGGTGAACGCTGCAATAGCTTTATCCAAATGTTCCTGTTCGTGCGCGGCCGATATCTGCACCCTGATGCGCGCTTTACCCTGGGGTACTACCGGGTAATAGAACCCGATCACATAAATACCTTCCTCCAGCATTTTGGCGGCAAAATCCTGCGAAAGCTTGGCATCATACAGCATCACCGGAACGATAGGGTGTACACCCGGCCTGATATCGAATCCGGCTTCGGTCATTTTGCTGCGGAAATATTGCGTATTGCGTTCCAGCTTATCGCGCAACTCGGTGGTTTCGCTCAACAGGTTCAATACAGCAATAGACGCTCCCGTAATGGACGGCGCCAGCGTGTTCGAGAACAGGTAGGGCCTCGACCTTTGCCGCAGCATATCGATGATCTCTTTACGGCCGGAAGTAAAGCCTCCGGAAGCACCGCCCAGTGCCTTACCCAGTGTGCCAGTAATGATATCGATCTTATCCATTACGTTGTGGTACTCGTGCGTGCCGCGGCCTGTTTTGCCCATAAAACCCGAGCAATGGCTTTCGTCGATCATAACCAGCGCATTATATTTTTCAGAAAGGGCACATATCTTATCCAACTGCGCTATGGTACCGTCCATACTGAATGCGCCGTCTGTCACGACGATGCGG
>DASZWG010000233.1:0-13308 GCA_035546675.1 Mucilaginibacter sp.
AAGATCACAAAAGACTCCATATATTATTACAGGAACGATACCCTGCAGAGCAGCATGCACTTCGTGATCACCAAAGCAAAACCCTTTATCGGAGTCCCCGGGGTTGATTCGGCTTATTTTATTCATTTCATCCCGCAATCGCTTGATAAGCAGGTCATGGCGGCTACAAGCGACTCGCTTTCGCTGGCCGATGCAGCTTACGACGCCTATGGCTACGGGTATGTAAGGCATAAATAGTTTACACGAAAATGATGTTCCGAAGCTGCAATTAGCTATTTTTGCAGCAAAGTTTATCTGATGGAAGCAGGAAGTCATTTACAATTACTCATACAGGACCCTGACCTTTCCGCTGACCTGAAGCACATCGCACAAAAAGTACTGGACGGCGAGCGTATAACCTTTGACGAGGGCGTATTGCTGTACGAAAAAGGCGAGCTGAGCTTTGTGGGGGTACTGGCAAACTATATCCGCGAAAAGAAGCACGGCGATAAAACTTATTTCAACCGGAATTTCCATATCGAGCCAACCAATCTTTGTGTGTACGACTGCAAATTCTGCTCATACTCCAGGCTGATCAAACAGCGGTCGGAGGGATGGGAGTACACCATGGACGAGATGGTGGACATGGTAAAAAAATATGATAGTGAGCCGGTGACCGAGGTGCACATCGTTGGCGGAGTATTACCGCAATACGATGTGCCGTTCTATACCGAACTTTTCGGCCGTATCCGGGCGCACCGGCCTGAGTTGCACATCAAGGCGCTTACGCCGGTGGAATATCACTATATCTTCAAAAAGGCGAAGATCGGCTATGCCGAAGGCATGAAGCTGATGAAAGACGCCGGTTTGGATTCGATACCGGGCGGCGGGGCAGAGATATTCCACGAGGAAATACGCGACCAGATATGCAAGGATAAATGCACCACCGACCAGTGGCTGCAGATACATGAGGAATGGCACAAACTGGGCGGCCGTTCGAACGCTACCATGCTTTACGGCCATATCGAAAAATACTGGCACCGGGTTGACCACATGGAACGCCTGCGCCAATTGCAGGACAAAACCGGCGGCTTCCAGGCTTTTATCCCGCTTAAATTCCGCAACCAGGATAACCAGATGTCGCATGTGCCGGAGTCGACCGTTGTTGAGGATCTGCGCAATTACGCCATTGCACGCATTTACTTAGACAATTTTGATCATATCAAAGCCTATTGGGCCATGATCAGCCGAAACACAGCGCAGTTGTCGCTCAATTTTGGCGTGGACGATATTGACGGTACGCTGGATGATACTACGAAAATATACAGCATGGCCGGGGCGGAAGAGCAGCATCCGGGTATGAGCACCCGCCAGGTAGTGGAACTGATCAAACAGGTGGGCCGTAAACCTATCGAGCGTGACACACTGTATCATGTGGTAACCGACTACACCGATTACGAATTTCCCGAAGAAGCTAAACCGCAGTTCTACAAATTACCCGTTATCAACTGATGAGAACCAAAGCGGCGGGATCAAAAAAACAAGCGGCGGAACCGCCTATACTCAAAACGATGTACATTGTCCGTCATGGGCAAACCGAGCTGAATAAGCTGGGTATTGTACAGGGCAGGGGAAGAGATACCGATCTGAATGACGAAGGACGCCGCCAGGCCGGGCAGTTTTTCGCAGCATACCGTCATATCCCGTTTGATAAAATATACATTTCGACCCTGAAGCGCACGCAGCAGAGCATACAGCGCTTTATCGACCTGGGCATACCTTATGAAAAGTTATCCGGGCTGGACGAACTGGCCTGGGGCGTACTGGAAGGTCAGCCGAGCACACCGGCTAACAAAGCGGCTTTCCTGAAGCTGATCCGCCAGTGGCTCGACGGCAAATTGGACAGCAAGTTCGAAGGCGGCGAAAGCCCGAACGAGGTTAAAGCCCGTCAATTGGAGGCATTAGACGTGATCATGGGTCATCCGGAAGAGACAACTGTGCTCATTTGTATGCATGGCCGCGCCATGCGCCTGTTTATGTGTGTGCTGCTTGGCAAACCGCTCACCGAAATGGAAAGCTTCCCGCATCAGAACCTTGTCCTGTATAAAGTAACCTGGGACGGCATCAAATACGAGATCGCCGATTTTAACAACGCACTTCATTTAAGATAATACCGCAAGTTTTTGTGAAAAAGATCAGAATATCAGCAGTAAGCTATACCAATACCAAACCGTTCATTTACGGCATCCAAAATACCCCCGTCATTGATAAGATCGACCTGAGCGTAGACATACCCGCCGATTGTGCACAGAAACTGATAGACGATCATGCCGATATCGGCCTGATACCTGTGGCAGCCATACTGGACCTGCCCGAATGGCATATCGTTTCGGATTATTGCATCGGCGCTACCGGACCTGTCAACTCGGTATTTGTTTTCAGTAATTGCGATATACGCGAGGCAAAGATTGTCCAGCTCGACCCGCAATCGCGCACTTCCAATAACCTGGCGCGCGTGCTGCTAAATAATTTCTGGAAAACAGAACCGCAATTTATCATTGGCACCGAAAACTATGCGGCTTCATCCGATCCGTATACCGCATTTGTGCAGATCGGCGACCGCACCTTTGGAAAAAAGAAACAGTATCCGTTCGTGTACGATCTTTCGGAAGAGTGGCAAAAATTTACCGGTCTGCCCTTTGTGTTTGCAGCGTGGATCGCCAATAAAGCGATTCCGCAACAGTTTACCGATGAATTTAACGAGGCAATGAGGTTCGGACTGGCTCATCGCACAGAGCTGCTGAAAACGCTGCCAAAACGCCCCGACTTCGACCTGGAAGATTACCTGATGCACAAGCTCGATTTTAACCTGAACGAAGACAAGAAAAAGGCGCTGCACCTATTCCTGGACCTGGTCAGGGATTTACAGGTTCAGCAATAGCACCTTATTGCGGCGGATTCAGCCGGTCGAACACAGCCTGCAATTCAGCCCGGCCAACTTTAGCCCTGTCCTCACTGAAGCCGAAGGTCGCCTCGGTTTGACCTTTTTTCAGTTGCTCAAAAACCGATTCGATAAAATCGCTTACCGGCGGCGCATGGTCGTGCAGGCCCTTGCCGCCCAGGTCGGTATTCAGAGCAGGAGGGATCAGCTCGATCACTTCGATGCCTTTAGGCCTCAGTGTATAACGAAGCGATAAGGTAAACGAATGAAAAAAGGCTTTGGTTGCGCTGTAAACCGGCACTTTGGCAAATGGCACGAACGATAAACCCGAAGTAACGTTTATTACGGTATTCAGCGCCGGTAATTGCAGGAATAATGATGTGAGGTGCAGCGGCGCCTCGATATTGGTAGTTACCTCGGTTTTCATGCGCTCATAAAAATCGGGATCGTCTATTTTCATCCAGTTCTGTATCCCGGCATTGTTCACCAGTACGTTCAGATCGGGATGTTCGGCTTTCACCCATTCCAGCAGCGCGATGCGTTCGCCTTCATCGGCCAGGTCGCAAACGCGGGTGATGACCGGCGGAAATTTTTCAGCGACTTCTTTCAGAACGGATTCACGACGGCCGCAGATGATCACCGTGTTTCCTTCATTGATGAACCTTTCCATCAGTCCATAACCGATGCCGGTGGCCCCTCCGGTAATAATGATCTTGTTTCCAGATAATTGCATGGATTTGTTTTTTAGTCAGACTATACTGCGAAAGTAGCAGGACATTACAAACTACAGGTCGCCTGTTTGTAAAAACATTAGCCTTATCCCAGATTCATTACTGTTGAATCCTTTTTATTCTAATATTTAGTTAGAAAGATAATTTTTGTCTTATTTTAGTAATTGGTTTTCTGATCTTCATATATTTGAAGATCACAACAAGGTTTTCCGATTTGAACCTGATTCATTTTACCTTAAATAAACCTGAAATGAAAACATTCTTACTTAATACGATTATTTTAATTTTTATCATTCCCTTTTGTAGCTGCCATATTAATACCCCTAAAAGCGATCTGACCAAAGAAATCGTTGAAAAAACCATCCAGGAATCACTCTATCCAGCATCCAATAATTCCGACATTTCGAAAACTACACTTGAATTTCACAGCGTAAATATTGCCAGCCCGCACACTTTGGGTGTCGACGAAGTATACGGCATTCCGGCCGGAACAACGATAAATCCGGTGCTCGTTTCCTTCACCAGTACGAACCGTACCCAGGATGACCCCAAAGGACAAGCGCTTTATGACACACATGACATCACTCAAAAATATCTTTTCTATAAAGATGAGTTCGGCAAATGGGTTCTGGATATCGTTTCCAGCTCAGACAACCGTGATGTTGAAAAAAGGTGGTGGAGTAAATAGCCTTGATGGATTAGAATTGAATGCTTCGTCTGTATCTGTGCGCCGTTCATCGATTCTTTTTTGAATTATCCCGATTATCTTTATACCTTTAATTGTGTCATTGTAACACAATAGCAACCCCGTTATAATAACCGGGGAATACAAACCAATTGATATCAACCCAACCCCATGAAAAGAAGTATTACCCGCAAGGTATGGTACAGCGCTGCCGGCTCGCTATCGTTGCTGGCACTTGCCGCTGCTGTAAGCAGCAACAAACCAGAACAGCCAAAAAAATGGATTGCAACGGATGAAGGCGACGGCATCGTCCTCGTCAAAAATCCCAACGGGCCCACGCTGGGCTATTCTAAAACGTCGGGTGTAAAAATACTGACCGTTGACGGGCTGGCTTTTAAGGACCTGGACAAGAATGGCCGCCTGGATAAATACGAAGACTGGCGGCTTCCGGTCGAAGAGCGGGCAAAAGATCTCGCATCGCGGTTATCCATCGAACAAATAGCGGGTTTAATGCTCTACAGCGCACACCAGGCTATACCTGCCATGTCGGGCGGGCCGTTTGCATCGGGAACCTATAACGGGAAAAAATTCAGCGACGGCGGGATCGATCCTTCAGAGGTAACCGATCAGCAAAAAAGCTTCCTGCTGAAAGATAACCTGCGCCACGTGCTGATCACTTCCGTACAAAGCCCGGAAGTGGCCGCAAAATGGAATAATAATGTGCAGGCCCTGGTTGAAGGATCAGGTTTCGGAATACCCGCCAATAACAGCTCCGACCCGCGCAACGGTACTTCATCGGGTGTGGAGTATACCGCGGGTGCCGGAGGCAAAATATCGCAGTGGCCCGACCAGTTAGGCCTGGCCGCTACGTTCGATCCGGGCGTGGTGCAGCAGTTTGGAAATATCGCCTCACAGGAATACCGTGCATTGGGTATTTCGACAGCCTTGTCGCCGCAGATCGACCTGGGATCTGAACCCCGCTGGGTGCGCATTAACGGGACATTCGGCGAGGATCCGCAATTAGATGCGGATATGGCCCGTGCTTATGTCGACGGTTTCCAAACCTCGGCCGGCGACAGCGAGATCAAAGACGGCTGGGGCTACCACAGCGTAAATGCCATGATGAAGCACTGGCCGGGCGGCGGACCCGAAGAGGGCGGGAGAGACGCACACTTTGCTTATGGCAAATTCGCGGTTTATCCCGGCAATAATTTCGACGAGCACCTGGTATCGTTCGTCGACGGAGCGCTGAAGCTGAACGGCAAAACCAAGATGGTAGCCGCAGTGATGCCATATTATACGATCTCGTACAAGCGCGACACCAAATATGGCGAGAACGAGGGCAACAGCTACAACAAGTACCTGATAACCGACCTGCTGCGCAACAAATATCATTTTAACGGAGTAATATGCACCGACTGGGGTGTAACGGCCAATGAGGGCGCCAAACCGGATATTTTCGCCGGTAAATCGTGGGGAATGGAGACCCAAACCGTTGCAGAGCGTCACTATAAGATCCTGATGGCCGGGGTTGACCAGTTTGGCGGCAACAATGATTCTAAACCCGTGATCGAGGCTTACAATATGGGGGTTAAGGCGCATGGCGAGGGCTATATGAGGGTAAGGTTCGAACAATCGGCCGTACGGCTGCTAACCAACATCTTCCGCGTAGGGCTGTTCGAAAACCCGTATCTTGATCCTGCAAAATCGAAAGAGACGGTCGGTAACCCTGAGTTTATGAAAGCCGGGTACGAAGCGCAGCTCAAATCGATCGTGCTGCTCAAAAACAGCGGGAACGTGCTGCCTCTTAAGAAAGGCATCACGGTATACCTGCCTAAAAAATATACGCCATCCATGAAAGGCTTTTTTGGTCCGCCGTCGAAGGAACACTGGGACGAGGCCGTTAAACCCGAATTATTGAGCAAATATTTTAATTCGACAGATGATCCTTCAAAAGCGGATTGCGCTATCGTATTTATAAGCAGCCCGAGCGGCGGAGCCGGTTATGATAGCGAAGATGTAGCCAAAGGCGGTAACGGCTATGTGCCTATTACATTGCAATACGGCCCCTATACGGCTACTTATGCACGTGCACACAGCATTGCAGCCGGCGACCCGGTCGAGCCGGGCATAACCAACCGCTCATACAAGGGCAAATCCATCACCGCAGCCAACTATAACGACCTGAAAACGATAGAAGAAACCAAAGCCGCAATGAAAGGCAAGCCGGTGATCGTGGTGATCGACCTGTCGAAACCTGCTGTACCTGCCGAGTTTGAGAAAGACGCAACCGCTATCGTGGCCGATTTCGGCGTACAGAATCAGGCCATTCTCGATATATTAAGCGGCGCTGACGAGCCTTCGGGCTTGTTGCCGGTACAGATGCCTGCCAATATGAAGACCGTTGAGCTGCAGGACGAGGACATCCCGCACGATATGATCTGTTATACCGACGCAGATGGCCACACCTGGGATTTCGGCTATGGGATGAACTGGAAAGGCGTGATCCACGACTGGCGTACTGCAAAATATGTGGATATTATCAAAAAACCGGCGATCAGCATCACCGGTAATACCATTACCATCAGTTGCGCCACGCCGGGAGCTAAGATATATTATACCACAGATGGCTCAACCCCGGCATTTATCGGGGCAAATACTTATAGCAAGCCTTTCACGGTAGCCAAAGGAACAACCATAAAAGCCATCGCCAAAAAATACGGCTTCGATAACAGCGACTTGGTGGAATACAATTATGGGAGCGAAGGGACAAAGTAATGACACAAATTCCAGCTCATACAGGTATTTGACACCTTCGGTTCCGGCTAATCCTGATCAAGACTATCTCATCAGGAACGAGTAATGCAAAGCAGAGCGGCAATATATTGCCGCTCTGTAAATTCTGTTTGCCAATTGCGCAACGATGAACTCGCCTTATTAATCACATTTCTTTGTAAAACAATCTGTACAGCTTATCCCTTAATTATTTATCGGGTCTTATCTTTACCGCAAAACATACACACTATGAATACATATTCTTTACAGGGTCAGGCCGCGCTGGTTACCGGCGCCGACAGCGGCATCGGCAAAGCCGTGGCCATTGAGCTGGCCAAAGCCGGGGCAAAAGTGATCATCAATCACGTAGACGCACATGAAATGGCGGAAGAAACGGTCGGGGAGATCACCTCGGCAGGCGGTGAGGCTTATCCCATCCATGCCGACGTGAGCAATGAGGGCGAGGTGCAAGCCATGTTTGCCGAAATGTTCAAACGTTACGGCACTATCGATATCCTGGTTAACAATGCCGGCCTGCAGCGTGATTCGAGATTTGTGGATATGACGCTGGAACAATGGCAAACAGTGATCAACATCAACCTGACCGGGCAGTTCCTGTGCGCCCGCGAAGCTGCCCGGGAATTCATCCGCAGGGGAGTAGTGCCCGAAAGGAGCAAAGCTGCAGGCAAGATCATCTGCATGAGCAGCGTACACGAGGTGATCCCCTGGGGCGGGCACGTCAATTACGCCACCAGCAAGGGCGGTATCATGATGCTGATGAAAAGTATGGCGCAGGAACTGGCGCCGCATAAGATCAGGGTGATGAGCATAGGGCCAGGAGCTATCGAAACGCATATTAATCAATCGGCGTGGTCTACAACGGCCGCTTTGGATAAATTACTTACGCTGATACCCTACGGCCGGGTTGGTCAGCCGGATGATATCGGCAAATTAGCAACCTGGCTGGCATCAGATGAAGCCGACTATATTACTGGTACAACGATATTTATGGACGGCGGAATGACGCTTTATCCCGGCTTTGCTGATAATGGGTAAGTGCTTACATAACTTTCTTATTACAAAAAAGCAGCATTTGTCATAAAATTGCAAGGTTTTATCCGGTTTTGATACTTATTGTAATTTATACACTAAGTATTGACTGATTCCTTTAAGATATTGTCAAAAATACACTTATTATTTGCCCGAATTTTATCGGAATACAAAAAACGAGCATAACTTTATTAAAATATCATAAAAATTACTCAGAACTTTAAATATTAGCAGTTATAAGGTACTTTTGTTGCGGATTTAAAATTTAAGACAATGAAAAAGATTTTTATAACTGCCGCTACCGTTGCGTTGTTCAGCGTTAGCGTTTTTGCCGATGGCTCTAAGAAAGCTAATGTTTCTTCAAACGTTACCAGCCAGTTCGAAGCTAACTTTATCGACGCCAAGAACGTAACCTGGTCGGTTGACAAGGACTTCCAGAAAGCCGATTTTATCCTGAATGGCGTAAAAGCAACTGCTTTCTACAACCACGACGGCGACTTTGTGGCCCTGACCGAGGATGTTGACGCAAAAGCTGTACCGGCAAAGGTTAAGGCTGAAATTGCTGCTAAGTACAAAGGTTTTGACATCAATGGCGTGATCATCATTCAGAACAATACCGATCTGAATCCTGAAGCCGACGAGACCGCTTACTTTGTCGACCTGAAGAGCGCAGACAAGGAACTGCTGATGAAGATCACTCCTTCGCTGCACCTGCAGTTGGCCAAAGAAATTAAGTAATTTCGGAAAGAAAATGTCTTACAGCCACTCCACACGGGGTGGCTTTTTTGCTTTTATAATCTGTTGGAAATCAACCGTCCGGCGCATTTACTTCGAAAAAAACAAACAAATCCGGCAAAAAAAGGTTATATTTACGGAATTCGCTACGGTTTCCAGTTCAACTCCGAAAAGCATTGTTGCTTTGAGTGACCTTTTACAATTTATCAAAGCCGTTACTCCCTACGTAGAGGGAAATTACGTTTTCCCCTGATCTTTAAACCCAGTGCTTTGGAATTGGCCGTAGAGTCATTTTTTAAATTTATTTCATTGATTATGTCCAAAACTATTATTGTATCGAACCGCTTGCCGGTAAAGCTAACGGAAACTGACGGAAAATATGAACTGCTCCCCAGCGAAGGGGGGCTGGCAACGGGCTTGGGTTCAATATATAAGCAGAAGGATAACGTCTGGATCGGCTGGCCCGGCCAAGTTATACCGGATGAGCGCGACCGGGAAAAAATAACCGGAAGGCTAAAAAAACAAAGCCTGCTGCCCGTATACCTTACTCAGGACGAGGTAGCCGAATATTACGAAGGCTTTTCCAATGAAGTATTATGGCCTGTTTTTCACTATTACGCATCTACCTACGCCAACTACAAACAATCCAATTGGGAGTATTACAGGGCTGTGAACGAAAAGTTCAGGGATGCGGTGCTGGCTGAAGCAGAGCCGGGAGATATCATTTGGATACACGATTACCAATTAATGCTGTTGCCGCAACTGATACGCAGGGAGCAGCCCGACCTTTCGATAGGTTTTTTCCTGCACATCCCTTTTCCTTCGTACGAAATGTTCAGGCTGATACCCTGGCGTAATGAACTGCTTGAAGGTGTGCTTGGATCTGACCTGATCGGGTTTCACACTTTTGACGATGTGAGGCATTTTATAAACACCGCAACGCGTATTTTACCCATTAATTCTTCGGCCAATATTCTTACCACAGGCGATCATACCATCGTTGCCGAAGCTTTCCCGATCGGAATAGATGATAAGAAATATGCGTCACTGCCCCGCGATCTGAGGGTGGTAGAAAACATAAAGCTGATCAAAGATACCTTTACAGGTACTAAACTTGTACTTTCTATTGACAGGCTCGATTACAGCAAAGGCATACTGCAGCGGTTGCATGCTTTTGAATACCTGCTCAAACAATACCCTGAATACATCGGCAAGATCAGCTTTTACATGATCGTTGTGCCATCGCGCGATACCGTGCCGCAATATGCACACCTGCGCGACCAGATCGATAAGCAAGTCGGTAATATTAATGCTTCATACAGGACAATGGACTGGACGCCGATCCATTATTTCTACCGCGCATTTCCGATAGAAATGCTTTCAGCACTTTACTCCTCGGCCGATGTTTGCCTTGTGTCGCCTATGCGCGATGGGATGAACCTGGTTAGCAAGGAATATGTTGCCAGTCGTACAAAAAACACAGGTGTACTGATACTCAGTGAAATGGCAGGCGCATCTAAAGAATTGATTGATGCTTTGATCGTTAATCCCAACAACACTGTCGAGGTGGCTGAAACGATCATCAGGGCGGTAAATATGCCTTTGGACGAACAAAAAGCCCGGATGGTGCAGATGCGGCAGATCGTGTCCAAATTCAACATCGCACACTGGGTAAAGATATTCATGGATAAGCTGAACGAAGTAAAGCAACTGCAGCGTTCGCTGCAAACCCGTTACGTAGGGCAAGCCACCGAACAATCGATCATGAGCCGTTATTCGCGTACGCAAAAGCGCCTCCTTTTCCTGGATTATGACGGCACTCTGGTCGATTTTAAATCGAACATCGAACAGGCAAGCCCCGACGAGCAATTATTATCACTGCTGGATCAGTTGACGGAAGATCCGGCAAATCACGTTGTTCTGATCAGCGGACGTAAACACGAGAACCTGGAAAAATGGTTTGGCGACCTGGATATGGACCTTGTAGCCGAACATGGTTCATGGTTTAAAAGAAGGGGCACCAACTGGCACAAAATACCGGGACTGTCTGCGCAATGGAAACGCGATATCAAACCCGTGCTGGAAACTTATGTCGACCGTACGCCAGGTTCCTTTATCGAAGAAAAAACCTATTCCCTGGCATGGCACTACCGCAAAGCGCAAAAAGGCCTCGGTGAGCTCAGGGCGGGGGAACTGATGAATAACCTGAAATACCTGGCCAACGATAAGGGCCTGCAATTGCTGCCCGGCGATAAGGTTGTAGAGATCAAAAACGTGGAGATCAATAAGGGCAAAGCTGCACTTACCATACTCGACAGCCAGGATTATGACTTTATCATGGCGCTGGGCGACGACTATACCGATGAGGATGTGTTTAAAGTGCTCCCCGAAACGGCCGTAACGATAAAGATCGGTAATAACGTATCAGCTGCAAAATTTTACCTGCGAAACCCGGTGGAAGCAAGGCGGCTGCTTAAAAGTCTGACAGAGTATGATCTTGTAAAGACCGAATCATTAGGGAACGTCATGACTTAAATCTGGAATAGTACCTCCCTGACTATCAACTGATAACTCAAAACTGAGAACTAAAGAAAAATGGGCTTATCTAACCGCATGGCAATGCGATAGGCGGCATTCATCAAACCTACATGGCTGTACGCCTGCGGAAAATTGCCCCACTGACTGCCATCGTTCGCATCAACATCCTCGCTGAACAACAGCAGGTGATTAGAAAACTGCAGCAGGTTCTCAAACTCTTTTTGCGCATCGTCAATCCGGCCGACAGTTGCCAGGGCCTCCACATACCAAAAAGCACAGATCAGGAAGGTTGTTTTCGGCTTACCGAAATCGTCTGTATAGAGGTAACGGTAAAAAAGGCCGTTTTCAGTCCTGAGCTCTTTTTCAAGCGCTGCCAGGTGATCCTTAGCACGTTTTGAATCAGGATCAAGATAATTCATCATGATCAGTTGCAGGGTACTGGCATCCAGGCTCGGGCTGCCCGCCGAATTGGTATAAACTTTTCTTTTAGGGTCGTAACAGCTTTCGATGTGTTTGGCAGCCTCTTTCTTGACGATCTGCGCCCGGCGCAGCAACGCTTTGTTTTCGATCGTATTAGCCATTTTTTCGGCCGCACAGGCTCCGGCCCACTGGAACAGGTTACTGTAACAGTGAACATTGGCCGTATTGCGAAACTCCCATATCCCGGCATCCTTTTCATCGATGGTCTTTTCGATCTTGGCCAGCAGGTAATCGATCCATTTGGCCGAATCTTTCCTTTCAGAGAAGATAAAACGATGGTCAGTATACAGTGGCAACACCGATATCAGTACCTGGCCATAGATATCATTCTGGATATGCTCATAAGCCTGGTTACCTACGCGCACGGGCTTATTGCCCATGTAGCCTTCCAGATCATTCAGGATATGCTCGGTCAGGTCCTTTTTACCTGTTATTCCATACAATGGCTGATATCGAAAATGCTCGGAAAATGAGATATCGGCCACATAGCTGAAATATTTCTCCATCTCCTCGAAATGGCCGATGTGGTTTAGCGCCATGATCACGTAATAAGTATCCCGCAGCCAGCAATACCGGTAGTCCCAGTTGCGGCCACTGCCCGGCGATTCGGGCAGGCTGGTGGTGCTGGCGGCAATAATGGCCCCGGTATCCTCGAACTGGTGTATCTTGAGTGCAAGAGCAGAACGAATAACATAGGGCTGGCAGTAGGTAGCAATAGACGAATGTTTGATCCAGGTTTGCCGGTACCGGGTAGTTTCGCGCAAAAAATGATCGGCAGTGCTTACCAATGGTGCCTCCAAGGGTTCACCGTAGGTCATTACCAGGTATTTGCATTCATTTAGTACAAAATATTGCTCGTCAAAAACATAGCTTACCGGGATATTGGTCGTGAGCCTGATGCGCTCGTTACCGCCGATGTACTGGATATGATTGCTGCCGCGGTTCACGTCCAGCTTAAAATCGCCGTATTCGGAAACGGGTGAACATTTAACCCGGATACGCGGCGAGCCGTCGAGCGCTTCGATCTTCCGTATCAGCATTAGTGGCTTGTAATAACGCTGAAATTGATAGAATCGCGGCGCAAAATCGGTGATCCGGTACCTGCCGTTGCCACTAACAGTGATCTCGGTTACCAGGACGTTGGTATTTTCAAGATAATATTGATGGGAAGTGTATTCAGCTTCGGGCAGAATGGAAAATTCGCCTCCCTTATTCTTATCCAGCAATCCGCCGAAAATAAAAGTGCTGTCAAAACGGGGCCAGCAAAGCCAATCGATATTCGTGTTTTTATTGATGTGGGCAAGATAGGCGCAATTCCCAATGATGCCCGTTTGGTAGGTGTGTCTCTCCATTAAAATCGAGTTTGTGCCGGGTTCAATGTTCCAAATATGGCA
>DASZWG010000234.1:0-14824 GCA_035546675.1 Mucilaginibacter sp.
TACTCACCTGATGCGTCACATTCAGGTATAAAGGTATATGCACCCCGCTTTTATCCGGGAAAAACTTGCCCAGCTCAACATTTCCGGATACATCGTAAGTTTTGGTATCATCCAGCGTCCTGTCTTCCAGTTTCGAATCGAGTGAGCCAAAGCCGACCGTAGTTCTGCTTCCCGATACCGTAAGCGTAGCAAAATCAGCCAATTTTGCATCCATCCGCCCTGTTGCCGCCCAACCGCCCTGCTCGTCAAAATCGGTCAGGCGCAACTCATCAAACCAGACAATACCCGATTTATCCAGGCCGTCGTCCATCCCGGTAGCCGAATTGCCTTTGTAGGGATTGCGCACACCCAGCATAATGGCGTTCACCCGGCTCAGGTCGGGCTGGCCTTTGATAGTTACCTTATTATGCCCATCCGAAAGTGTAAATGGTACGGTAAGCGGCCAGGGCTGCCCGTTCAGTTTGGCATTGTTACGGGCAAGTTTTGCACTGGTCAGCAAGGAAAGCGCAATATCCAGCTCATTTGAAGCGGGCCATATCGCATTCGGATCGGAAGTGCCGGGCTGCGTAACAGTAAGCGGAATTTCGTATTCGTAGTAATTATCCGTATAGTCGACCCCAAGCCTGATAAAAGCGCTCACATCATTGTTTTTCAATTGGCTGCCTTCGGCGTGGATGAACATTTGTATGCGCTTATACTTGCGCAGGTCGTTATTGAAAGGTTTGAACGCCGCCCTCGAATAACCGTCACGCAGGTTATTGAAATTAAGCGAAAGCGATTGCTCGTTTAACTGGGTATTGGTTTGAATGTTGTTGTAATTGCGTTGGCGGGTAATGCCGGGTGGCACGACATAGGGAATAGGTGTACGGTTACCGTTCTCCTCGATATTAACCGTTCCCACATCCAGCGTCGAATTATCAAGTGGCGGATTTTGTATCGCAGGATCGGCAATCACGTTGGCCGGGTTATTTTCTGTATTGAATGCGCGCCAGTCGCCGCGAACCAATTGCAGCGCCGCAAAACGCAGGATCGATGTATCGGCAAAATCGGTCATGAACATCCGGATAAACCTGATCGACTTAAAATCCTGGATGTTACCGACAACTGACTGATAACCCGATATCGGTATGCGGAACTGGTACCAGGTGACGGATTGCGTTTGTCCGTCGGGCAGCTTTACCTGCGATGTCACCTTATCGTTAATAAAATTCTGTCCAACCACCATATCCTGCGGACGGATAGATACATGATACTGGAAATATTCATCGTCCTGGTTCATGTTGTTGTCCCGGTCCACATCCTCCGCATCCGGAAGTGAGGTTGCCGCCGACGTGGCGATACCCAGTTCGGCCTGCGATTGCTCCGAGGTTTTGGAGTTACCCTCGGTGCCGTTATACTTAGCATAACGGTCAAGTATTCCGGCATTCTCCTTGTCAAGTTGTGGGCCCTCGTAATACTGGTAGTCGTCCGATGAAGGGTCGTTCGCAAAGGCAGCGCCTGCCTGCGCATTCACTTCACTTTTTACCTGTTGTACCACGCCTGCAAACTTGCTTCGTTCATCAGCGTCGTTCAGACCGTCGAGACCGATATCCTGCAGTACACGCGCATTAGGATTATTATCAAAAGCATTGACCACCGGCTGTGTCTTTGCTACCCGGCCCCAAACCGTAGTGTCCACCTGGCTCAGGTCGCCATTTACCGGTAAGCCGTTCTCCAAACTCTTCTGGCCATCAAGCAATATGTCTTCGGATATGTTCCCCAGGTTGAAATAAAGATCCCCGCCTTTTGAATTCGGTTTGCCAATAAAGGGGTCCATCACCCAGAATTCGATATACTGAACGTTCAATGATTCGAAATCGTTGGTCGAAATACCCCGGAAAATACCCCCCCAGCGCGATTGCGGGTTGCTGAGCGTACCATCGCTGTTAACACCGGTAGTCGTATAGTTGTATGGCCCGCGGATATTGGGATAGAACGCCAGGTCGAATGTAGGAAGCGTAAGCGGCTGGCCGGTAACTGATTGCTTGTAAGGAAATACTTCCGTTTCCAGTACTTCACGTACATAAGGTTTTGATAACTCGTTGCGTGAGACCGGTATGGTTCCCCCGGCATAAAATATCGGGTCGATGTTGTAAAACGCCAGCCTGGCACGGTCATAACCATAGCTCAGATTATCAAACGCCTGTGCATTGGGGAATCCTTGCGGAGTACCTGATATTTGCCATGTCGATGCGCTTTTCAGGTCAATGATCGACTGGCTGCTTTCAAAATCATCTAAGTACGATGTTCCGTTTTTCGAACCGGCAAAGTTCAGGGATCCGGGGCTGCCGGGGAGCAATTGTGCGAACTCGCCGCTAAAACTGATGGATGACGGCACCTTAGTTGTGATGAGCGGTATTTTATCGACCAGTCGGGTCAGGAACCTTGATGGCGAATTATAATTCACATCGAAGCCGTACATCGTATTCGAGATCGATTCATCGCCGACAATCTCATTCTGAGTGATCGGCTGCTCGGTCAGGTGCATGATCGTACCGCCCAAAGCCAGTTTATCGTTCACCTGGTAATCCAGTCTGGTGCCGAACAAGGACTTTTGCTGCACACCGAACAATTCGTTATTTTCCAGGTTCACTGTTATCGGCTGACCCGAAGCCAGCAGCGCCTGGTTGATGATCCTGATCTTACCGGCGGTATAATCGACCGTATAATCATTACCTTCCACCAGCTTTACACCACCCGCGGTTACGATAACGGAACCTTGCGGAATATTGGTCGCATTAAGCTGGTACTCCGAACCTCCCTGCGAACTATATGTTCCGCTGATGACATACCGGTTCAGTTGCGGAAAAAACTGCTGCGCAATGGTTTTGGTCGAATCGTAGATGGGCTGGTAAACGTATCGTTTGATCAAGTCCTGCTCGCCGGGGTCGAATTGTTTCGCCAGGTCGGAACCAAACGGTTCGAGCACCGGGAACATGATACGTCCGTTTTGCGAGTCGATCGTCACGCCCTCGATATAATCGAAGTACCCGTCGGGTTTTTTATCATTCTGTGCGTTCAGGTTATCCAGGTCAGTCAGCTGCAGCCAGAGTTTTCCTTTGGTATGAATACCCTCGTCCATAATAGGTTTCGCGATACCCGACCGTTCATCAAGACGGGTAATCGTCATTTTGAAATTATTGGGGCTGATCTGGAACGCACCCAGCGAGTAGATGTTTTTCATCATCAGCTTCCAGGTGGGCAGGTTGGTCTTCAGCACCGCATTCTTCAAAAGCTTTACATACAACACCTGCGGGGCGCCGTTATTGACCGGAACATCGGTCGAAAATTCACCCACCTGGTAAACCTGGCCATTCACCGTATACTGGTAGGCCACGGCGAGCACTTCGTCGTTATTTAAAGGGTAATTCAGCGAGATATAACCCAACTGCGGGTGCAGCGTATATTCCTTGTCGGTCAGCTTACGGGCATAAGTTAGTTTGGCGTAGTTATCTGTACCGCCGGTCGACTGGAAATAATTGACAATCGCATTCGAATTGGTTTGCCTGGCGCCTGCGGGAAGGTTTTTGAGCAATGAGTTGGATTGCTGTGGGAAACCCGGACCGGAAAACCCAGCCGGCAAAGCACTGTAACCCGGCCCGCCCTGTATCAGGGCCTTGTCGTAAGGATTGTTCTCACCCAGATCCATAAAAGCCAAAACATCGCGCGAACCGTCAGTGCTGTTAGTACGGTTAGTTACCCATACTTCAATTTTGGTGATCACGATGTTTGAGTTAATGATCGGGATATTAGCCAGCGCCTGGTCGTAATGATCGCGGAAATACTGTGACAGGAAGTAGTGCCTGTTAGCTTCATAGTCGGCCGGGGTAAACGTAAAATTGCCCTGCTGTGCACCGTTGGTGATCGTGATGGTTTTGGACTGGGAGCGCTGCTGCGAAAAAATGCTCGTGACATTCAGTTTGCCGAATTTCAGCTTGGTTTTAACACCGAACAGCGACTGAACGCCGGTGATCAAGGTCGTGTTCAGCGGAAAACTGACCGTCCCTACCTCGATCTTTTGGATGATCTCGTCCGGGTTGCCGGTATAATCCAGCTTGATCTGGTTATCAAACTGGTACTGGGCATCGCTGTTGTAATTCGTTGAAACTTTCAGCTTATCCCCGATCGATCCGGTCACATTCATCTGTATCCGCTGGTCGAAATTGAAATTGAACTGGCTGCGCTGTTTGGTATTGAACAGGGGGTTCTCATTTTTATTGATCTGCCCGGCCATGATCATTTCAGCCGATCCCTGCGGCCTGATGGTGATATCCGAACTTCCGAACATCTGCTCAAAGGTATGGCTGCGCACTTTGATGCGGGGTATAAAGCCCGGCTGCTGCGATTGATAGGCGTAGTTATCCGAAAGCTGCTGGAAATACACGCGCTCATTCTGGCGCTGCATCATTTCCAGGTATTCGCTGAAAGTGAGGTAACGGGGCGGCCGGTATAAAAAATCGCCCACCTTTTCATATAAAATATATTGATTGGTAGCCGGGTCGTACACGATCGTTCGCACCAAATTGGGCGGATCGGGCAGAATATCACCCTGTCGCATTTGCAAACCCCGCGATACAGAACCGTTGAAAGGCTTGGTAATGGTTACGGTGTCTTTGGAGGCGCCGGGCTGTTGTGCGAAAGCTTTTCCTAACCCGCATAACGCAGAAATTAGGAATACATTTCTAACAACTTTAGTGATAAAAGCCCGGATCAAGATTCAAGGTGTAAATATTTACGTAATTATAAGTTTTTTAGTGCGGATTTAATTAATTGTTCAACAGTTAAATTACCGCTATTTTTATTTAATTCCTGGTCAAGAATTTTATCAACAGCGTTACGCGGGAACCCCAGCGTTATTAATGCCGATAACGCCTCATCCCTAACCGTATTGTTTTTAGGCACGGAGATCAGCGTATCCGGGCCTCCTTTTTTCAGCTTATCCTGTAACTCAAGGATAAGCCGCTGGGCTGTTTTTGGTCCTATACCTTTAATGCGCTGTATCAAAGGCACATCGCCGCGAACGATGGCGGCTTGTATCTCTTCAGGTGTAATGGCCGAAAGCATCATCAGACCCGTTGTTGCCCCGACCCCTGATACCGATATCAGGTGAAGAAAAAGACGGCGCTCACCCTCATCGGCAAAGCCGTATAGGGTATGCGCATCCTCCTTCACATGCAGCCAGGTATACAGCTTGCAGCGTTCGGAATCAGGCAGCTTGGAATAAGTGCTGAGCGATATATTGATGTGATATCCCACACCACCCGCTTCGACCACTACATAGGAAGGGCTTTTGTAAGCCAGTTTACCATCAATATAAGCGTACATTATTCAGACCGGATTATTGCTTACGTGTACGGGAAATCGCGTTTCGGGTTTCAATTTCGGCCTTTTCCTGCGCATCTACAACAGCAATTGTGACCATATTCACAATTTCCCTTACCGAACTGCCCAATTGCAGTACATGCACCGATTTTTTCATCCCCAGCAGTATCGGTCCAACAGCCTCGGCCTCACCTATCTCCTGCAGTAATTTATAGGCAATATTACCCGATTCGAGGTTAGGAAAAACCAGCGTGTTGGCGGGTGCACCGTTCAGCGTCGAGAACGGGAAATTATCCGCCAGCAGGTCTGCATTCAGGGCAAAATTTGCCTGCATATCACCATCAACTACCATTTCAGGATATTTTTCGTGTAGTATGCGAACTGTTTCGCGGGTTTTGTAAGGTATAGTTCCTTCGTTCGAACCGAAGTTAGAATAGGAAAGCACGGCTATGCGGGGCTTAACGTTGAACTGGCGCACGGAGTGATCGATGAGAGCGGTTATATCTACCAGCTCATCGATCGTAGGGTCTACGTTCACCGTGGCATCACCGATGAAAACAGGCCCCTTTGGGGTCAGCATCATATACATACCGGCCACGCGGTTCACACCCTCTTCAGTACCGATGATCTGCAAAGCCGGTTTGATGGTGGTAACATAATCCCTTGTCAGACCGGAAATAAGCGCATCGGCCTCTCCGAATTTGACCATACACGCCCCATAATAATTCCTTTGCGTCAGCATTTTTTTCGCTTCCGACTCCGTTACCCCCCTGCGCTGGCGTTTGCGGTACAGGTATTCGGCGTACTCAGCAAACCGTGGCGCTTCCTCGCGCGGATCGATGATCTCCACATCATCCAGTTCAAGGTCGCACGTTTTGATTATATTTTTAATGCGCTGAATATTACCCAGCAGTATCGGCGTGGCAATACCTTCTTCCCTTACGATCTGCGCAGCTTTCAGTATCTTGTAATTGTCCGCTTCGGCAAACACCACACGTTTGGGGCCGCGCTTGGCTTTGCTGGCGATATTGCGCAGCAGCCTGTCGTCCTCACCTGTACGCAGCCTGAGCTGTTCCGTATAGGCATCCCAATCCATGATAGTTTTACGCGCTACGCCCGAATCAATCGCCGCACGTGCAACGGCAGGAGATACTTCGGTGATCAGCCTCCTGTCCATCGGTTTGGGTATGATATAATCTTTACCAAACTTCATGTTTTGCTGGTTATAAGCCAGGTTTACCTCTTCAGGAACCGGTTTCTTCGCCAGCTCTGCTATTGCCCTCACGGCAGCATGTTTCATTTCCTCGTTTATGGCGGTTGCCCGTACGTCGAGCGCGCCGCGGAAAATGAACGGGAACCCCAGCACATTATTGACCTGGTTCGGAAAGTCCGCACGGCCCGTTGCCATCAAAATATCCTTGCGGGCCTTAACAGCCACATCGTAATCCACTTCGGGCAAAGGGTTAGCCATGGCGAAGACGATAGGGTTTTTGGCCATCAGTTTCAGCATGTCCGGAGTTACGACATGCCCTGCTGAAAGACCGATAAACACATCCGCACTCTTCATGGCATCAGGCAGGCTTTGGATATCGGTACGGTTTGTAGCGAACTGCATCCGGATGTCGTCCAGGTCCGTACGGGCCGGGGTGATGAGCCCGTTGATATCAAACATCACTAAGTTTTCCTTTTTGACACCCAGCGAAAGATACATTTTGGCGCACGAAACCGCAGCAGCGCCCGCGCCGTTGACCACCACTTTTATACGGTCAAACTTTTTCCCCTGTATCTCGCAGGCATTCAGCAAAGCGGCGCCCGATATGATGGCCGTTCCGTGCTGATCGTCGTGCATTACGGGTATCTTCATTTCGGCTTTAAGCCTGCTTTCGATCTCGAAACAGCTTGGCGCCGAAATATCTTCGAGGTTGATGCCGCCGAAGGTAGGTTCAAGCGATTTGACGATCGTCACAAACTCATCAACCGATTTGGCGTTCACCTCCAGGTCAAATACGTCGATATCGGCATATATTTTAAACAACAAACCCTTCCCTTCCATAACCGGCTTGCTGGCTTCAGGGCCAATGTTACCCAGGCCCAGCACCGCGGTACCGTTGGTGATCACGGCTACCAGGTTACCTTTGGCGGTGTATTTGTAAACGTCTTCGGTATTATCGGCTATGCGTAAGCACGGCTCGGCCACACCGGGCGAATAAGCCAGCGTCAGGTCGCGCTGCGAATTGGTCGATTTGGTTGGCACCACCTGTATCTTTCCCGGCCTTCCATTAGCATGGTAGTCCAGTGCATCCTGCTTACGATTAGGTTTATTTATGGCGTTCATCATGAACAAAATTACAATTCTTTTTCAGCGGGAGGTAAAAAAAAGCCCGGCTCTGATCGGTCAGAACCGGGTGCATCACAATTTATTGTTTTGTTTAATTAATCTTTATTGATCATCAGCATCATACCGGGCTGCAACTCCGAACCCTTCAGCCGGTTCATTTCTTTTATATCGTCAACACTCACCCCGCTGAACTTGCTGGCTATCTCGGGCAAGGTATCGCCCGGCTGTACCCGGTAACTGATATAACTTCCCGGACCAGCTTTATGATGTATTGCCGGGTTTGCGTCGCCGGTTGCACTGTCGTCCACTTTTGAGAGATTGATATTGATCACCGGGTCGGCCTGCTGCGAATCCTCATCCTGTGTGCTGTTCAATACGTTGTACAGTGCTTTATATTTGCTCCACGCAACCCGCGGCAGCACTAATTTTTGCGGCGATGCCGGGCTGCCGTTAAGCACTTCCATCCGGTAAGACGGATTAAGTACGGTGATCTGCGAAATATCCATGCCCAGCGCTTCCGAAACATTGCTCAGCAAGATGTGCTTGTCGACGAATACGGTATCATTATTTACCGGGAAATCGCAGGGCTGAGGAACTATGCCATATCTTTTGTAATAATTCATCACGTAAGCAACGGCTATGTATTGCGGTACATATTCCCGTGTTTCAGCGGGCAGGTACTGGCGGATAGCCCAGAAATTGTTCGATCCGGCCAGGTCGATAGCATGCATCACATTACTTTTACCGCAATTGTACGATGCGATGGCAAGCAGCCAGTCGCCGAATTGCTCGTACGCGTCCTTCAGATAAGCAGCGGCGGCATACGTCGATTGTACCGGGTCGCGGCGCTGATCGACATAGTTATCCATTGAAAGCCCGTAAAGCTGCGCTGTGTTCGACATGAACTGCCACAAACCTGTAGCCCCAACACGCGATACCGCATAAGGATTAAGGCGCGATTCAACGATCGAAAGGTATTTGATCTCTTCCGGGATACCCTGTTCATGGAAGATCTTTTCGTAAATAGGGAAATAATAGCGCGAAAGACCGACCATACGGGCCATATCGCCACGCTGCGAAAGGTATGTATCGATATAATTCTGCACGTACTCGTTGTAATCGAGCGGTACGTCTTTTTGAATAGAATCGAGGCGGCGTTCGTAAACATTGCCCTGGTATTTAGCATGTGAAGCATGAGCAGGTGCTACGGCATCTTCCGCTACGCCGTCGCGCTGCAAAACATCGAGCGCCTTTACCCGTGATGCCGACCGCGATGAATCGGCTAAAAAGGAGGCATTGGCCCTGGCGGACTGTAGACAAAATACTGCAAAAACTACGATCAATAGCTTTTTCATTATTCCGGGGAATTTATTCTCTGCTGCTCTTACACACATCCCACTAAAAGTATTAAATTTTTTATAGTTCTAAGAAATATTTGGAAAAATCCAGTAATTCCTGTTCTGCGAAGCGTTTTGACAATAATTGCAGGCCCAAAGGCATCCCTTTACTGTTATTGCCGGCAGGCAGGGAAATAGCCGGAACGCCGGCCAATGATGCTTGTACGGTAAAAATATCATAAAGATACATCCGTACGGGGTCTTTTTCGGTGCGCCCGATTTCGAAAGCGGGCTCCGGGGCGGTAGGTGTTAGTATAAAATCGTATTCCTGCAGCAGGCTGTCGGTCTTCTCTCTGATCAGCCGGCGAACTTTTTGCGCTTTAGCATAGTAAGCGTCATAGTACCCCGCACTTAACACGAAGGTACCCAGCATAATGCGGCGCTTTACTTCCCTGCCAAAACCTTCAGAACGCGAACACTTGTAGGTGCTCACCAGGTCGGTAGCGGTAGGACTGCGGTAGCCATAATGCACACCATCGTATCGCGCCAGGTTCGACGAGGCTTCAGCCATTGCCAGTACATAATAAGTCGGCACGATGTAATCCAGGTATTCGAATGCTACGGGCTTTACAGTATGCCCTGCAGCTCGCAATTTGTCGATATACCGGGTGAGTGTACTTTTAACTTCATTGTCGACGCCAGGGCTCGAAATTGCTTCCTGCAGATAGGCGATCTTTTTGGGCGAAGATGAGGATTTGAGGTTATTACTATATGCGGGCACGGATGAGCGGGTCAATGTGCTGTCGTAGTCATCGGGGCCAGCCATGATCTCGAGCAAAAGCGCAGCATCTTCCACCGATCTTGTGATAGGGCCCACCTGGTCAAATGACGAAGCATAAGCAATTATCCCGTGCCGTGAAATTGTGCCGTACGTTGGTTTCAGACCGACCAGGCCGCAGAAAGAGGCCGGCTGCCTTACCGAACCGCCTGTATCGGTGCCGATAGCCGCATGGCACATACCGGCCTGCACGGCTACCGCCGAGCCACCGGATGAACCGCCGGGCACACGGGTGATGTCGGCATAATTCCGCACCGGCCCGAAGTAAGAGTTCTCGTTTGACGCCCCCATCGCAAATTCGTCGCAATTGCAGCGCCCGATGATGATCGCATCCTCGGCAAGCAGGCGCTCAACGATAGTCGATGAATAAATGGATGTAAAATCTTCGAGTATTTTTGACGAGGCCGATACCTTGTGGCCTTTATAGCAGATATTATCCTTAATAGCGATGACCATACCCGCAAGCCGGCCGGCATTACCTGCGCGGATGCGCGCATCTATTTCTTTCGCGCGCGTTATGGCTTCTTTTTCAAAAACCTCGTTAAATGCATTCAGATGAGCATGTGTTTTGATCTGGTCCAGGTATTTTTTAACCAATTCCCCGACCATGACCTTACCGCTCTGCAAATCCCTTTTGATTTCTCCTAACGAGGAATAGATCTTAGTCATGGGGCTAAAATAAAAAACTTATCCGTTGAAAGATTAGTTTCAGCAGATAAGTTTTATAATGATAAGCAGATGAGTCAGCGTATCCTTCCGGATCAGCTTTTGGGTTTCTCTTCTGTCGTCGAATTGCTGCTTTCTCCGTTCTGAGCGTCTTTGAATTCTTTAACACCCTTGCCGAGTCCCCGCATTAATTCAGGAATCTTTTTCCCGCCAAACAATATCAAAATTGCAATGATGATCAGAATAATTTCCGGTGCGCCTAATGAGCCCATGATTTTTAATTTATTTAATGATTAATTACTCGTGTGTGGTTTTAACTGGTTCTTCTTTGGTTTCAGAAACAGGTTCCGCCGTTTCTGTATGTTCCGCCGCGTGTCCCTCAATATATGGCATGGTATGAGGCACTGTATTGGGTTCCTGCGATGCTGTCTCCTCCTTCTGCTCACTTTCACTGCCTTCTGCGGCAGGCAATTGGCGTGAAGGATCGCTGGTCTTATTTTCAGCATCCGCTGTTTCAGTTTTCTTTTCCTCGTAGTTGTAGATCTGGTTCGTTATTTCGCGTTTTACCCCTTCCGAAGCATCCTTGAAATCACGTATTCCCTTGCCTAAACCCCGCGCAATCTCGGGCAATTTTTCACCCCCAAAAAGCAACAGCGCCACAAAAATGATCAGGATCATTTCGGGACCGCCGATGTTTAAAAATAACAATACCGAATTATGCATTTCTTCTTTTGAAATAATCTACAAATATAAGTATTTGTATCGCATTCTATTTAAATAAATATTAATCGGGCTGCAGCCACAGGCGCGGGTCGACCGGTGTAGCGCCCTTCCACAGCTGAAAACCGATCTTCGGAATACCTGAAGAACTCTCGATCGCAGCAACTCCGATATTCTGTTTTGTGGACACATGCTGGTTCTTCACCACGCTTACCGACTTCAGGTTGGAGTAAGCTGTAAAATATTCACCATGCTTGATCACCACAAAATAGCTGCCGTAAACATTATTAATACTTTTCACCTGGCCATCAAAAACGGCCCTTACGGGCGCATCCTCGTTGGTTTTGATATCAATACCAGGATTATCATTCTTAATTCCTTCTTCATAATAAACACCGAAACCCTGCACCACCACGCCGTTAGTCACGGGCCAGGGTAAGTGCCCGCGGTTACCCAGGAAATCGTTTGACAATTTTATAGCTTCGGGTGTTGCGTTCAGCACCTCATTGTCCGTCTTATTCAAAGATTTGCCATTTGACGGATTTGTAACATTTTTGCTATTCGCAGCTTCTTTCCTTCGTTCTTCCTCAATCTCTCTTTTAATCGCAGCAGCAATCTCCTGGTTCGTCCGGGCAATTTTTCGCCGCAGGCTTATTTGCTGTTGTTTCAGTTCGCCCTGCTGCCTCGACAAATCGTTGATCACCTTCACCTGGTCCTTCCGCTGTTTGCCAAGCGTTTCCTTTTCCTTTACCTGGTCAACAAGTAACGAGTTCTTTTGCTTTTTGGTATTATCCAGCTCGTTTATCTTCACACCCAGGTCCTTTTCGGTCTCTTCTATGTACTGGGCCTGCCGCTCACGGTAAGCTGCAAACTGCTGCAAATACTTCATCCGCTTGTAGGCCTGGTTAAAATCTTTCGCTGCAAAAATGAATTCCAGCTTATTGTATGAACTCTTATTGCGGTAAGCAAACTGGATCATAGCTGCATATTCATTTTTCAACTGCGTCAACTGGTTTTGCAGGTTATGTATCGTGTTGTTGCTTTCGTATATCTGGTTATCAAGCTGGTGTACCTGGGCGTTAATGGCACTGATCTTTTCCTCTCGCAGGTTGATCTGGGCTTTCAGCAGGTTAAGCTGCTTCAGCGTGCTGCGTTTGTTGTTGGCCGTTTCTTCGTACTCGTGGTTTAGCTGGTTGAGCTCTTCTGTATATTTGTTAAGACGCCTTTTCAGGTCGTCACTTGACTGTGCATGAAGCTTTGCTGCTGCGGTTATGAATAAAATACAGATGCAGAGTAGTGTCTTTGAAAACTTCATCAGCCAAAAATATAAATTTACCGGGCAGCCTCATAGCCCGAAGGTATATTAAAAGGATATTCTAGCGGCTGATCAAAGTCAGCCCTGATATAATGCATGTTCAGGTTTATTTTCTTTGTCAAAACGGCTGATGCAATATTGATCTGCGAAGGCAACTCGCGGTTAGCCGCCTGGATAAAAGCGCTGTTATTTACATGCAGCGATTGCCCCTGTCCCTCATCGGAGAGATCGGTTTCGATCACTTTCAGGTCGGGTCCGACAGTCATTTTGTACACCAGGTCCTGCAAGTTCCCCGAGAGAGAGACGTTGCTGCTATCTGCCTGCAATTTTGCGTCTTCGTTCAGCAACTGCGGTATTGCATTCCCCACAAACAGCGCTTCCACCGAATTGTAATCGATCTGCTGACTGGCATAGCGGTAAATATAACTAAAGGGTTTCCTCAGGTAAAGGCCCTGCAATTTATTAATAACGAGGATACTGTCAGGAGTTATCAGCGCGCGGGCAACTTCGATGCCGGCTATGGCGGTGATCGAAACCCAAATCTTTTTCCCTTTATTGATCCTGATGTTCATCGTCACATCATTGCTTTTCCCATTGATATCAAACTCTGCCTTAGCGCGTCCCGAAAATGTGTTGAAATTCAACTGTTCTGCCCTGATCGCATTGAGTTTGCTCATCGATGCATCCGCATTTACGCGGGCGCTATCCGGCTTCCTGGCTGTAACAGCAGCCAGCTTGCGTGCTTTGCAACCGGTAACAGCCACAAAACAGCACAAGATGAAAAGCTTACTCAGTATACTTCTTTTCATTGATCTTTTTATCCAAAGCCGGCGAGTTGTCGCCGTATTGTTTAGCTTTCTGCCAGTTTTTTACCGCATCGTCAGTATCGCCGAGGAAGAACAAAATATCGCCGTAGTGCTCGGTTTGCACAGCGCTGGGTGTTTTGTCATTCGACAGCGCTTTTTCTATCCACTCCTTTGCATCCTGGTATTTTTTTTGTTTGAATAATATCCAGGCGTACGTATCCTCAAAAGACGCCATATTCGGCATCAGCTCATTCGAATGTCTGGACATTTCTGCCGCCTTATCGAGCGCTACCCCGCGTATCGATAAATAATAAGCATAATTATTCAGTGTATACGGATTATCCGGGTTATAGGTCAGTGCATTTTCATATGCATCGTCTGATTTTTTATCATCTCCCACCGAATGATAACAATCACCTAACGACGAAAAACTTTGCGACAGCAGATCCTTATCCTGCGATTCGAGCATCGTCGCATTAAAAATATATTGGATCGCTTTTTTGTAGTCCTTCTTTTGCTGCCATGCCACGCCCACTAAATAATTAAGCCAGGCCTGGTTGGGGAAAAGCTGCAATGCATCTTCACCATCTTTTAGTGCTTCGTCGATCTCGTTACTCCCAAGATCAAGCCTTACCAGTTGCTCACGCACCTCGTATACCTGCCCGTTCAATTCGATCGATTTCTTATAGCTGGCTTTGGCATCGGCATATTTCTCATTTTGCAGCAGCATATCGCCATATAGAGCAAAGGCCCTTGAATCATCGGCATGTGCAACCGTAAGCATGCGGCTCAGTTCAAGCGCACTGGCTTTGGCGTTTGGGTCGGGAAATTTAGGCAGATAGCCTAAAACGATCTTGATCTCCTGCTCAATATCCATGTCGGGCAGCGCAAAAGCTTTGCTCAGTTCATCATAGCTTGATTCGTAATCTTTTTTATCACGGTAGGTATCCGAAAGGGCAAGATGTACCTGGCCATTATCAGGGGCTATTTTCTCAGCATCCTGCAATACAGCCAGTGCCTTATCGGTCATTCCGTTCGAATTATACAATTCGCCGAGCAGCAGGTAATACCTTGCCTGGCCGGGATTAACAGCGATCAGGTTTTGTATATCCTTAGCGGCTTTGTCCAATTTTCCCTGTTTAAGGTAGATCACCTCCCGCTTGGCAACCAGTTCGTCGGTAATACCGGTGATAGCCTCGATCTTGTCATAAACAGCAAGGGCGTCATCATATTTCTTTTCGAGGAAGTATACATTTGCCTGGTCGAAATAGTAATCGGGCTTGTCCGGGTCTATTCGTGTGAGCTCATTAAAAACGTATTCGAGTTTGGGCAGGTCATTACTTTTCTCGTAGCAATCAGCAAGTGCGACCCAATACCATTCATTATCCGGTTTTACGGTTACGGCCCTTTCGAGCAGATCCTGCGCACCGGGATAATCGTTCT
>DASZWG010000235.1:0-5855 GCA_035546675.1 Mucilaginibacter sp.
CGGGTATTTGAGTATACCTTCGGGGGTAAACTCTTTCCACATCAGGCCTTGGGTAAAGCCCGCCCAGTACATCGGGATAACATAGAACAATATCCCAAGCGTACCGATCCAAAAGTGGAATGAGGCCAATTTTTTGGAAAATAATTCCGTTTTATAGATGCGCGGCACAAGCCAGTAGAGTATGGCGAAAGTGAGGAACCCGTTCCAGCCTAAAGCGCCTACGTGCACGTGTGCGATGATCCAGTCGGTAAAGTGTGCAATGGCATTTACCTGTTTCAGCGAAAGCATCGGGCCCTCGAAAGTGGCCATACCGTAAGCGGTAAGACCGACAACCATGAATTTCAGGGTCGGATCGTCGCGTACCTTGTCCCAGGCGCCGCGCAGTGTGAGCAAACCGTTGATCATACCGCCCCAGCTCGGCGCAATGAGCATCACTGAAAATACAACTCCGAGTGATTGTGCCCAGCCCGGCAGCGCAGTATACAGCAAATGGTGAGGACCGGCCCAGATATAAATGAATATGAGCGCCCAGAAGTGCAGAATACTCAGTTTGTACGAGTAAATAGGCCGGTTAGCCATTTTGGGCAGGAAGTAATACATCATTCCCAGGTATGGTGTGGTCAGAAAGAATGCAACCGCATTGTGCCCGTACCACCATTGTACCAGGTCATCCTGCACACCGGCAAATACCATGTAGCTTTTCCAGAAGGTTACCGGTATCTCGATCGAGTTGACAATGTGCAGCACAGCGATGGTCACAAACGTGGCGATGTAAAACCAAATGGCCACATACAGGTGCTTTTCGCGCCGTTTAATGATGGTTCCGAACATATTGATACCAAAAACCACCCACACAATGGTGATCAGGATATCGATGGGCCATTCCAGCTCCGCATATTCGTGCGAAGTGGTGAAACCGAGCGGCAGCGTGATCGCCGCGGCAACAATAATGAGTTGCCATCCCCAGAAATGTATCTTGCTCAGCACGTCGCTATACATCCTGGCCTTCATCAGCCTTTGCAGCGAGTAATAAATGCCCATAAAAATGGCATTACCCACAAATGCAAAAATGACCGCGTTGGTGTGCAGTGGTCTGATGCGTCCAAAGGTTGTATACTGGCTGTGCATATTCGCTCCGGGGGTGTACAACTGTATGGCGATGAGTAGCCCCACCAGCATACCAACGATACCCCAGATCACTGTGGCAATACCAAAATTTCGGACGATCTTGTTGTCGTAGTAGAATTTTTCGGGTTGCATATAGCTTTAATTAATGATTTGATTGTTTTATTGACAGCGTAAAATTATTTCCGGCTATCCGGCTGCAGAATGACATCAGTTGTACCGAAACATGACCTTTATCATTTTTTATGCTCAGTCTCAGTTTCTTCGGGTTCATCATCCAGCAGGATGCGCACCGACGGGGTATACAGGTCGTCGTTTTGCCCGTCGTGCTGTGCCCAAAAAAAGGCCCCGAGAAATATCAGCGCGAGCAATACGCTGCACCCGATCAGAAAATAAATAATGCTCATATAAGTCTCCTGTTTTTTGCAGCCACATGTGTGGCAATGCTGGTGAACGAGATAATAGTGATGGTACTGAGCGGCATCAGGATGGCGGCTACCAGCGGCGATAGATTTCCGCTGACGGCATACCCAAGGCCCGCCAGATTGTAGATCAGCGATATAATAAATGATATATAAACCACACGCAGCGCATCTTTTGAAAATTTCAGAAATGCCGGCAGTTTGGGCAGCGACCGGCCATCGAGTATGGCGTCGCTGCCCGGCGAAAAATTATTGACATTGTCGGTTATAGCGACTCCGATATTCGCCTGCTTCAAAGCGCCGGCATCATTCAGCCCGTCGCCTATCATCATCACTTTTTCGCCTTTTTGCTGCAAACTCCTGATAAAATCAAGCTTATCCTGCGGAGATTGCTCAAAGTACATGGCATCGCGTTTGAACATGGCTGACAATGCGTCGCGCTCATGGTCATGATCTCCGGACAAAAGGAAAGTATTGTATTTTTCGCCCAATTTCCTGATATCCTGCATACCATCACGGTAATGCTGCCTGATGCTGAAATAGCCGAGATACTTCCGGTCGATCAGCAGGTGTACTTCGGTAGTCTCTTTGGGTTCATCCGAAACCCGGTCTCCCTTCACAAACCCGGCGCTGCCTATTTTGACAATATGACCGCTGACATTGGCGAGTATGCCTTTGCCGGGTATCTCGTGATATGCGGTACAGTTTAGTTTCGGATAATCGTTCCAATACTGGCAGATCAGCCGGCTGAGCGGGTGCGCGGAGTTGGAGCACGCCGAATAGATCAGTTGCTTTTCAAGTTCGGTAATGCTGGCGTTAGCAGTAAGCGTATTCCCGCCTGCTAAAGTGACAGTGCCGGTTTTATCCATCACCAGCGTGTCGGCATGCGCCATTTGTTCCACCACCCCGGTATTTTTCAGGTAGAACAGGTTTTTGTCAAAAATGCTCAGCGCAGCAGCCATCGTGAATGGCGTACTCAGCGCCAGTGCACAGGGACATGCGATGATCAGCACAGCCGTAAAAGCCGATAGTGCACGGTGCATATCGGCCGGCATCCAGAAAAGAAAAGCGCCAAATGCTATAATCAGCAGCACTGCTGTAAAATATTTGCTTACCCGTGCGCTGAAGGTTTGCACAGACTCGTCCTGTGTATGTTTAAAAGCCTCGTTATTCCATAGCTGGGTCAGGTAGCTCTGCGACACGGCTTTTACTACCTCGAGCTCTATCGCTTCGCCTGTTTGCCGTCCGCCCGCATAAACTACTTCGCCCAGTACTTTGCTCACCGGCACCGATTCACCGGTTACAAAGCTGAAGTCGACCTTGGCTTCCCCTTTCAGCAGGATGGCATCCGCTGGGATGATCTCGTTGTTTCTGACCAGTATGCGCTGGCCCACCTGTAACTCGGACAGCGGTACCGGCCTTTCCTTTTCCTCTTCGATCACCTGTACGGCAACCGGGAAGAACGAGCGGTAATCGCGTTCGAAAGAAATATGATAATAGGTTTTACGCTGGACGAATTTCCCGATGAGCAGGAAGAATACCAGGCCGCAAAGCGTATCGGCAAAACCGGATCCCGTTTCGGTTACAGCGCCGACGGCCGTCCGCACAAACAGCACCGAAATGCCCAATGCAAGCGGGAAATCGATGTGAAGCACCTTGTTTCGCAGGTTGATCCAAGCTGAACGGAAATAATCATTAGCGCTGTAAAGCACTACCGGCAGGCAAAAAAGCAGGTTAAGCCAGCCAAAAAAGTGTTTAAAACCCTGTTCATGCGCCGACATACCAAAGTATTCAGGGAAACTAAGCAGCATGACATTCCCGAAGCAAAATCCCGCTACGGCGATCTTTTTAATGAGATTATCGTTTTTGCCTTTTACCTGTTCTTTGACAACATCCTGCAGACTGATCAATGGTTCGTAGCCGATACGGTCGAGCAGTACAACTACGTCGTAAAGACTGATGCATTCATGATCAAAACGGATAATGACCTGTTTCTTTAAAAAATCAACACGGCTGTAGTAAATGGCAGGCTCGATGCGGTGCATCTGCTCAAGCAGCCAGATACATGAGCTGCAATGAATGGTGGGTATATAAAAGGTGACGATCGTAACTTTATCATCTGTATAATCTACCAGTTCTTTTACGATCGAAGGTTCTTTTAAATAATCGAAACGCCTGTCAGCTTTTTCCCGGTTTGTGCCGGGATGATCGTTATAGGAGTAATAATTGCAAAGCCCGCTGTCGGAAAGAATGGAATAAACATCGCGGCAGCCGGTGCAGCAAAAAACCTTATTGTCCAGTTCTACACGTTCATTTACACACTCGTTACCACAGTGATAACAAGGGGTTTTGGTGTGAATTAATGCCGGTTTCATTTATGGATCTTAACAAGTCCAAAAATGGCGGTCATACCCCGGCTAAAGAATGATAACATGCGGACGAAAAAGTGACCTTCGTCAGTTTTTATTGCATGGTAAGCGTATCTGACGCATTATACAGCGCCATTTCGAGGCTGTTATCCAGGTTATAAATATCCTTGTATGTAATCAGTGTCCCCTGTTTCATTTCGCAGGTCAGGTAGGTGATTTTGATCGGAACCGGCGTTTTCAGGGATATATTCCTGGTCAGGTGCAGCTTCAGGGCACGGTCCATTACGGGTATTTTGTTGTCATCTTTTACAGACCTGAGCAATAACGCGGCGAGGTCCCTTGCGCGTTCCACGCGAATACAGCTATGGCTGAAAGCACGTTCGTCCCTTTTGAACAACTGTTGTTCAGGGGTATCGTGCAGATAGATGTCATAGATATTGGCAAAACGGAAAACGATATTCCCCAGGGCATTGTCGCAGCCTGCAGATTGCCGGGCATAATATAGCTGCGGGTGGCGTTTTATTTCAAGCAGCTTGGCTTTTGTCGGATTAATATATTCACCTTTCCGGTTATATATGGAAAAATGACTGTTATCCAGGTATCTGGCATCGCGCAAGGCTTTGGGCAGTATTTCATTCGTAAAAATCTTTTGCGGTATTTTCCATTCGGGTGTGGTTGTAAAATAGGTGATCTGGCTCTTAAGTACCGGTGTGGGAGCGGATGTTTTGCCTACCACGACTTTAAATTCATAAGTGGTATCAGGCTGATAAAACTTCAGGTTGAATGAAGGTATATTAACCTGTATATAAACACTCCCCCCGATTTCGGCCCAGCGCAGTCTTTCCATGTTGATCGCTACTTTACGCACAACGCTTTCGGGCACCTGGTAGCAATCTCCCTGATATTGCCCTTTTAAAAGGTGCATATAATCCTGCATGGCAGCGTATTGTTTGGATTGGGGCTGAACGCTGAGGATAGTTACCCTGAAATCTTTTCCCTGCAATGCAGCAGCCAGTTCGGTTTCGGCATGGAAAGGGATCATCAGGCCGGAATCTATTTTATCTGCGGAATAGAAGGGATTCAGCTTGCCATAATGCAGGTTATTCATCAGGGTGATCATGGCATCTGTCAGGTAAATATCAAACCGTGCCTTTTTCTGATTGCTGATCTTTGAGGGATCCTGGATCATCGTCTGCAATTGCTGGTATAAAAGTTCATCCGGGTGATAATCAGCATGAAACAAGCCATATTGCGTTACACAATCCAGCAGCATCATCGCATCCCAGGTTTGCGTATGATCCCGATCGATCCATACCGGCCGAAGGTTATCAGCCTCATAAAAGCGTTCAACAGAATTGGGATAGGCAAGCATCAGGCCGTTTCCCCCGCTTCCGAGATATTGCTGCATATAGGCAGATACAGAAGTATCCCTGTCACTTACGTTGTGCCCTTTTGCATAGCTCAATGACGAAACCAGCAGCAATACACCTGCGATTACCGGCAATAATCCATTTATTTTATAGTTTATTGCCCTTTTCTTCGATCCGATCAGCCTTTTCATAACGATTCATTTTATATGGTAAAATTGCCTGATCAGCAGCGGGTAAATAATGACGATCGTCATTTAAATCATTGACCGTAAACATGCCGGCCAGCAATAAAAAACGCACATACCTTGGTATATGTGCGTCCGCTTTTGCTTCTTCGAAGACTTGGCTATTAGTTATAATTAGGGTAATTATAACTCAATTTATTCTCATCAAGCGCCTTGCCGATCAGCGAAAAAATTCTCTTTTTCACTTCCCGGTATTCGCCCATAATATTCGCCATCCGGTACTCCAGCTCGATTTGTTTTACAGCCAGCTCCGAAGCGTTTTCAGGGATCACATCTTCGGCCATCAGCTCTATATGCGTAAGTTGATATTCGAGCGAACGCTCC
>DASZWG010000236.1:0-11392 GCA_035546675.1 Mucilaginibacter sp.
ATAAAGGCAAAGGTTCATTATTGGACGATCCGCTTTACCCCCTGCTCATTTGCCAGTTCAGTAACGGGAGCTGGGAGCACGGCGCTGACTATCAAAATCAACCCGATGTACAAGGCATGAGCGCAGCTAATCAGGCCGGAACTTACCTGTATCATCCGGATGCCGGCAATCCCGGCGGAGTTTTAAACTGGAACTCTATTGCCTCCGATCCTTCAGGACAATTCTCAGGACAACTTTTTACTTCGAAGAATATTAACGCCGTAAAGGTGACGGTAACTTTCCCCCATGTTTTTTTGCACGGCCAAATATCCGGCAATAGCCCTGCTAAACTTACAGCAACTATTTATTATAGAGACCCGAACTATCCCTCTGCTGGCGATACCCCTCTGGCAAGTGCTGAATTTTCATTCGCAGGATATGGGGAGAATAAAAACGGGAGTGACCCGAAAGGATGGGTACGTGATTCGGGCACCAGCGGAAGCGGCTTGAGAGGAGGTATAAATATTTACAATACTATCCTTTCCTGCGATACGACGCTTCCGCAAAACGGTGGTATTTATGCTGCTTATACATGGGGTGGTAAGCCTGGCTCAAATGCCATTATCTATTCCGGCGCAACTTTAGTAATAGAAAGCCAGAACACAACGGTGCAATACGGTCAAACGGTGCAATGTGAGCGTATTTTCCCTGATGTCAGCCAAAAGGACCTGCTGAAGGATACCTTACAGCGTTTTGGCATTGTCTGCCAGACGGACAATACCAACAGGACCATCAGTTTCAATTCGTTGCGGGATATTGTAAATAATATTCCTGTTGCAAAGGACTGGAGCGGAAAATGTGTAGACCAGGGGAAACAGATCGTATTTCGTCTTGGTAATTATGCTCAGGTAAATTATATGAAGTATAAGGAGGACGATAATGTACTGCCTAAGGATTTTGCCAATTCACAGATCAACATAGCAGATACTACCCTGCCAGCCAGCTCCGATCTCTTTGAAAGCCAGTTTGCTCCTACCCTGAACCGTCCTTATATTATCGGCAACATCGCACAGATCAAAATGATCGATAATACCAGCAATAGTAATGATTTTACCATAGGCGTCTCTCCGCGCATCCTGATCGATCAGAAATCAGGCCTCCAGGGCAAAACTGTGACTCTTTCCGACGGCACTAAGCAAGTAGTTATCAATGACAGTATTTCGACCCCCTATTTTTATAAGACCGAGGGACAGTACAGCCTATGCTTCTGCGATATGACGGGAACGGGCGGTACAATATTGCCCGGTCTCAATACCAAATATTACCCCGAATTTAAAATGATATTGACTCAGGCTAAAAAAGTAACCCGGTACTTCTTACTTGCCCCACGCGACATCTTGGAACTCGATCTGCTGATACCCGTATATCTGCAGCAGGACAATGCTTATTATTACATCAATAAGATAGATAGCTGGCGCAAAGGGCAGCCCTGTAAAGTGGAACTGGTTAAATTGGGATAGAAGATTAGGTCAATTGAAATCAAATCCAAATCGTTAAGAAACAGCTATATACCATAAAATTAAACATGCAGAACCAAATTTATATTTTGGATTTGCAGATTATCACAGGTAATACACTGTTTCGAAAGGACTCCGTGTACTCAAACATTCATTACAATTAATTACCGGGGCTCTTTTCAAACTTAGTTGCTATAAGGTCAACATTCCATTTAGTGCCGGCATCGATATAAAAAACAGCGAACGAGGGTTTACCGTCACCATTAACATGTGTCAGTGCCCCTGAAACCAATACTGTATCACCCATTTTTAAATCTTTAATAAGTTCTATCCTTTTTTCAAGATTGGTGTCATTGGGGGTCTTAAGCACTGTGTAGGTAAAGTCAACCCTATTACCGTAGGATATATTATTACCAAATTCATCTTCAGATTTAATAAGGTTTATGGGGGCTGTAAGCCGTACATTATAACATGGATTAGCATTTATTCCAAGAACGGATGCCACGCTATTGGTGTTTGCTTGATCATCATCCACACTTAAAAAAATCATCTTCCAATTGCTGATATGTTTCAAACTATCGTATGCATATTTATCAAATGCTTTTATATGAGCATCTTGCAATACTGAGTTTACATGGGTTCCGGTAAATTCACCTTCAGCATTAACTCTGTTTAAAAAAGCGATTTCCTCTTTAGGTCTGGTGTCTGGTGTCCTGTTCACTGGTTCACAACCGGTCAAAAACGCAAATAGTAAAATAATTGCTATGGGGAAAAAAGATTTCATATGGTTTAGATTATATAAATAACTTTAGTTAGTAAATATTGCTAATATTTTTTGCAATAAAATATTTTTATTAAAAGATTATGCCATTTGGCATTTAATTCATATATTTATACCTGATTTCCCAGAACTATCTCAACCAAAGCAACTAACCAATTCATACTATGACAGACGATATTAATAAAAAAATTTCCATAGACCTGCAGCTAAATACCAATGCTCAGCAACAAATAGATAACTACAAGGCTGCCTTTGATAATCTGCGAACATCCATCAATAACCTAAGAAAACCGCTTGGGGATCTGACTAACAATATTAGTTCTTTGAACAAAACTCTGTCGGACTCAGGCGAAAAAGCCAATCGTCTGAAATCCACGTTCAGCAGCCTGATCGGAACTTTCTCTTCATGGAAATCCCTAATAAAAGACATTTCAGAAGGTTTTCTCAGTTTTTCAAATTTGCTATCCGCAGGACTAACAATTCTGACCAATTATGGACCTGAGATTCTGAGCTGGATTAATTCATTAATTAATGGTGCAAATGCCATTGATAAAACAACCATTAAAGTTAATGCGCTAAATCAGGCGTTTCAAAGTACAGATTATTCAAATGCTATAGCTCAAGTGGATGAGTTAAAAGCAAAAGTTGATCTTGCCAAACAAGGATTCCTTGATAAAAAAGTGGTAGTAAACCAATACAATGAGGTTTTGGGAGAAGCAATGGGAAAAGTTTCTGATTTGAATGCTGTTGAAAACAAGCTAATAAACAACAGCGATGCATACATACAAATGACACTCAATAAAGCTGCTGCTCAAATTATCTTACAGGATGCGGCAAAAAAGGCAGCTGAAGATGCATTGGACAACGCAAAAAGGCAGGCCGAGATAGATAACACCCATTTAGCATCATCTGCGTCAAATACTGCACAAAGGGGACAAATTGGAGTGGCTACAATGTTGAAAGAAAGGAAGCAGGAATTAGCTCAGAACAAACTTGATCAGCAACAATATCAAAATGAACAATTGAAATTGTATGAAGATTTTCAGAAAAAAAATATTTTAATAGCAAAAAAATATCATTTAAAACTTTCTTCGGACGCATCTTCAACCGATAAAACCACAAATGATGATTTACGCAATGGCCTTTCAGAAGCCGAAAAAATGCGTACAGATTCACTTATCAGGCAGTTGCAAGCGACAAATCAGTTCTATGCAGCAGCGTCGGTATCTGAGAATGAAAGGTTCAGCCAGGAAAAAGACAGGTTAAATAACCTATTGAAAAATAAACAGATCTCCAGGAAAGAGTATAATAAAGTGATCGAACAACTCGAAGCGGAACACAATGCAAATATGGCTTCGATAATGAAAAAGTATCAGGATAATGACCAGCTCAAAACGGAGCAGGCTCAAAATGAACTCATCGCTTTTTCAAAGACGGCGAAGGATATTGAAAACAGGATATCTGATGTTAATGTGGTAAAAGTTAATCTTGAAAAAAACCTTCAGGACGATATTTCCGATATCGCTAAAAAAGCGGCAAAACAAAGGGCTGATTTCGAACTGCAAACGTCGCAAAAGGTTTCGGATGCGGCTTTTTCTATCATTACAAAAAGTATACAAACTCAAAGTAATGCCAAAATACGATCCTTGGAAAATGAAAAAAATGCCGAATTGAGCAATACCAGCCTTACGGCGGCACAAAAACTATCCATACAAAATAAATACAAGAAACAGGAAAACGCTGTCAAGCTAAAAGCATTCAAGGAAGAGCAGGAGGCTTCAATAGCTCAGGCCATTATAAACGGCGCATTGGCCATTACCAAAGCCGAGGCGCAGACAGGAGTGCTAGGTACTTTTGCTATACCGGCCATTATTGCACAAACGGCTATACAGATCGCTACAATAGCCGCACAGAAACCGCCAGCGATGGCCAAAGGCGGTTATTTCCGTTCGGATGGCAAAGGATCTGTTCTTTCTGGTTATAGTCGCACCGACGACACCAATGCTTACTTGCGCTCGGGCGAAGCGGTAGTGGTCTCCGAGGCTATGCGCGACCCATGGGCACGCAACCTGGTAAGCGCTATCAACGTGGCTTATGGCGGGAGGGATTTTTCCGTACCAAATGTATCCCGCGGGTACGCTGTTGGCGGTATTTTTACCGACGGTGGCAATGCTAACCGCTATTACAACCAACCTATGAACGACAGTAAAAATTTGGCTAACACGATTGCCTACCAGATGATCAACAATTTCCCGCCTGTTTATGTGGATGTGAAAGACATCAATAATCAGCAAAATATCCTGGCTCAAACCATCAACAGGGTGAACCTATAGCCTGGGACTCCGGATCGCTGATACAAATTACTTGATAATAGCCTATGGATATAACCCTTGCTAATACCTTATTCAACGACGGCATTTTTTCCGAAATGTACAAAGCCGGATTTATAACCGACAAGATATTTATTTATCGCGAAATATACCTATGGGTACATGCCCAAATACAGACACGCTGCATCAGTAAAAACCAGGCAGTACTAGAAGCCGGAGGCAAATTCGGCCGGGACGAGCGCACCATTTGGCGGGCGTTAAATTGTTTTGAAGAAAGGTGATTTCACAAGAAATCCTCATTAGTTTCTATATTGGTATCCCACAATTTCAGTTTTCGCATATCATCTACCCACCATTCCAGGTATTCGCCGCTTAATCCGCCGAAATGATTTTTGAAGGCTTTAAGGTAATATCTTGCTTTTTGATCGCCCGATATAGCGCTCATAAACAGCTTATCAGCAATTTCCATATCGATATTATTGACACGATTTGGATTATTTATAGCTTCATCCTCTTTGACGGCCTGTTCATATTGTTTCAGAGATGATTGTATTTCCTGTTCACTATATTTAGGTATGTGCCTGTTGACCCTGAAATCTTTTACAGCTTTACCGTTTTTAAAATAGATGCGCTCAATGGTCCACACTGTCCATTTGTATTTCATGTTTTTGCCTGTCGGCAGGCTGTCAACAGCCTCTACTATCAGGGTATCTTTTTTCACTCTTAACTGACATACCAAAATTGCATCCCAAAATTTGATGATATTTTTTTCACCGCAAACCGATAACACAAATTCACTAAAGAATACTTTATTCGCTGATAATGCATCTATAGAACCGCATAAAGCAATGGCTTTACCATTTGATAAGTGAAAAACCGTGTCTGCTTTTTTTGCCTCCGGATAGCCGAACTTATTTGGCGGGCAGTTGCAGGTTTGGATTTTAGATTGAGCAAATGAAAAATTTGCAATAAACAAGGTAAAACTTAGTGGTACAATAAATAATCGCTTTATCTGATTTAGGTCCATATTTCTAATGTACATTAAAAAAACAAAAAAACGCAAACACTACTGACAAAACACTGTCACCACTTCTTTAACCCTTTATACCGATATTTGAAATATGCCAATCAACATAATATTCATTATTTATTTAGCAGCACTGCTGATCTGCCTCTGGAGAGAAAATGAATCGGCGAAATCTGAATAGAATTAGCGTGACATAAGGCACTGACAAAACAGTGTCACCACTTTAGTCAGAAATTGTTCCGATCTTTGAATATACCTTATCAGTTATCAGTTCTGAGTCTTGAGTTCTGAGTTTCACTCAAGCCAATAAAAACCAATAACATCCTGATTACTCAAAACTAAACTATGAGCTACAAAATCTATCTGTATGACACCGAGACCGATTGCATCGGTACCGGAACCTTATCATCAGCCTATATACAAACCCAACTGGAAGCAGCCGGCGGACAGGATGTTGAGATTCACATCAGTTCGGCAGGCGGCAGCGCCTTCGATGCCATTGCCATCTACGATCTGTTGAAGAAATATCCCGGCAATGTAACTACTTGCATTGATGCGCTGGCCGCCTCGGCTGCATCTATTGTGGCCATGGGTGGTGATCAGATTGTAATGAGCAAATACGCTCTGCTAATGATCCATAAACCGATGGTGGGTACGGGAGGCAATGCAGATGAATTATTGAAAGATATAAAAATGCTGAATGTGGTACAATCGCGCCTGGCTCAGATCTATATGGATAAAACCGGGTTGGACGGAGTAACGGTAAACAGTTTGATCGATTCCGTCACCTGGATGACCGCTGACCAGGCGCTTGATTTAGGTTTCATCGACCAGGTCGAAGATTATCAGCCGGGTATCACTAACCATGTCATAATTCAAAAATATACCGAAACGGCGCCGGCAATTTACAGGCGGTGCATTAACAAGATCTTAAACATAAGCACAAACATGAACATCGAAAACAGAGACCTTATCGACAGGAACACGTCCGTCCTGGATAAGATTATGAACTTCTTCAAGAAGGTCGTCAACAAGCAAACCATTACCGACAAGGGCGCATTGCATCATGCCGGCGAGTTGGACGAGGGGACCGAGGTTTACCAGGATGAGGATATGACTGCACCGGCCGCAAGTGATTGCTACACCACCCCATCGGGGCAAAAAGTAACCGTGAAAGGTGGAAAAGTGCAGAAAATTGCACCGTCAACTGATCCGGACACCGAGGACGATGACAATGACCTGGCCATCGATAATTTATTCGGCCCCAAAAAGAAAACTGAAATACAAAACCGGGTAAAGGCAATTAAGGCAAAACTACATGCACAAAATGCATTACTTGCTGAAGCAAAAGCCGCACTCGAAGCTGCTAATGCTCGTCTCGGCAAAACCCGTGAAGAGATCAGAAATGAAATACGTTCCGACTTCACCCCGGAGGGATCACGCCGCAGCAACAAGGCCAAAACCGAACCCGTTCCTTTCTTTGCTCCTAAAACCACACTGGCTCAGAACGCTGTTAAGAAAGCGGTCTCTAAATAGCTTTCTACCTCCTTAAACAAGGAATTAAAAATTCAAAATCATAGTCCTTTCCCTAAAAGGATAGATATAAAGTAAAAGCTCCCCCTTTAGGGGGTTGGGGGGTAAACCAAACAATGGCTCAATTTACATTTACAAACAATACCTATGCCGGCGAAGCGCTGGCTGGGTTTATGGCCAGCACACTGCTCGAAGCCGATTCGGTAAAACGTGGTTTGCTGACTGTTATTAACGACGTCAAATCGCGCAAGGTAATCCTTGATGTGGACGACGATGTAGTGCTGCAGGACCCGTCGGGCATCTTTGCTGATCAGGGTACTACAGCTCTCCAAAATGAAAGCTACCTCGACCCGGTAGTATATGAATTCATGAAACAGGAACAATGGGACAAACTTGTACAATCGTGGGAGGCCCAAAGCCTGAAACCTGGAGCCTTCACGGATTATGAAGGCGTGGTTGACCTGTCCGATTTTATGGTCCAGCGTTACCTGACAAAGATACAGATCGCGAACGAACGCCTGTACTGGCTGGGCAAATCGGCGACCAAAGAAGCCGCATTCACCGCAACGTTCGATGGCCTGTTGCCTGCTATTGCCGCTGCTTCGGGTGTTTATAAGGTGGGGCTGGGTAAACCGGCTACTTCGATGTCCGCCACCGCGATCGATGCCACTGGTGCAGTGACTGTATCGGACACCTCAACCCTGGCTGATGGCGATGTCGTAACCATTACAGCAGTGACAGGTACGAGCAAAGATACCACCAATGGCACACCGGGCATATCTGTACAGGGTCAATCCTATTTTATCCAGGTATTAAGTTCAACAACCTTTAAGCTGACGCGCAATTACAACGAGATTAACACGCGAAAAGCGGCTACCTTCAGTGGCACATCTACTGCGGCTACCGTAAGCTACATCAATGCCAGCAACGTGTTGGGTGTGTTAAGCAGTGTTTATTCACAGCTTGATCCCGCCGATCGCAGCCAGGATGATTTCAACCTGCAAATCCCGCTCCACGTAGGATATGCTTATGCACAGGCACAAGCCAACAAAGCAGTGAATGTTTTGAACGCATTCTCCGATCCTAAAAAGATGGATTACCTGGGGGTGCCGCTGCAATTGATGAACCACTGGCAGGCCAACACGATCCTGGGTGCACGCGCATCAAACCTGTTCCTTGGTGTTGATCTTTTGGGCGATGCTTCAGAACTTTCAACCGTTTACATGAAGCCCTATACCAATGATGATGTAGTACGCATGAAGGCCCGGATGAAAGCCGCCGTAAACTTCAAGTTTGCTAACGAAATATTCTACCTAAGCGCATAAGTGCAATGAGTCATTGAATTATTGATGTATAGAATAGCTCTCAATAATTCAGGCTCATAATCCAAATCAACAGTTCGATAATTCAACAAATCAATAACTAAACCATGTCAATCTATAATAAAATCAATGGGGGGTTCAGCCTGGGTACTGGCGACCCGATCACTGCAGGTATTGAAGATGTGATCTATATCTTCAATGAGGATGATATCACGATCACATATGATACTACCAATCCGCTCATCATTACCGGCCTGGCTGCCGCTTCGGGCGCTAAAATCTACAAGTTCGAAGGCACCAATAACAGTTTTAGTACTATGTCGAAACTGGCCAAAACATCGGTAGGTCCGCGCTACACCGAAGAGATCGATTTCAATGTGGCAGGACTTTCGGTCGACATCAAAACCCAGCTTATGGCCATGGGTTACGGCCGTGTAAAGGCAATTGCTGTGAATAATTTCAGTTCAAGCGATTCAGCTATCGAACTCTTTGGAGCCGTGAACGGACTTATTCTGACCGATGCCGAGCGCAATGCTGCCGACGAAACCGTGGAAAGCGGTTATAAACTAAAACTAACCAACCCGGATAAAATGCGTGAGCCTTATCCCCCGCGTGCAGTATCCATTGCCCCCGAAAGCGGAAGCGCAACTTACGACAGCACCATAGCAGCTATTGAGGCATTGGTGGGATAAAAAAGTTTTGAGTGATAAGTAATGAGTGAAGATTTTAACTCCACTCCTGCTATTACTCAAAACTCATTACTCAAAACCAAAAACTAATGAAAACCTACCTTCCACAAATAGAACGCCGCATATTAGTGCGTCCCAACCAAACTTTCGGCATACTGAATTACGACCTGGATAATGCCTATCCGCAACGTATGCTCGAGCTTGTGGCATCATCACCTACCGCAAAGGATTGCTGGAACAAACGGGCCAAATTTATCGGTGGTAATGGTTTTGAACAGCCCGGCCTTGGCAAACAGGTGATCAATAATAAAGGGCTTACCTTATCCAAACTGCTCAAAGCTGTAGCTGCGGATAAGGCATTATTTACCGGGTTTGGTATCCATATTAATTATAACGCGAATTTCAAGGTAGCATCTGCAAACTATATCCGGTTTGAGGATATCCGGCTGGGCGATACGGATTCAGCCGAAACTGCCGGTAAATACGCTTTATATCCCGACTGGGGACGCAAAACCTGGAAAAATATCACGCGCAGCAGGATCACCTTCCTGGACAAATACGACCCGGATCCCGAAATGATCCGGCAACAGGTGATACGAGCTGGCGGATGGGAAAAATATAAAGGTCAGCTTTATTATTTTAATCCCGAGGTGGACGATTATCCTTTGATCGAGGCCGACAGCGTTTGGGAAGATTTTGAGACCGAAGCTGGTATAAAGATCTTTAATAACCGCGAGGTGACAACCGGCTTCCTTCCCTCCACGATGCTATTTATGCAATCGCGGCGCGAGGAAGCCGATAACAGCCGGCCCGACAGCGATGAGCAGCATTATTACAGCATACCATCACAACTGGAGCGCGACCTGGGCACTTTCCAGGGAACGAAAAGCGCGCAAAAGATCATAGTGATCGAATATGAGGATGAAAGCTCGAAACCTGAATTCAGACCCTACTCTATCCAGAACAATGACAAATTGTTTGAAACAACCGAGCGATCGGTCGAAGCGCGTATCATCAAGGGCTTTTCTATCCCGAAAGAACTGATCAATGCCGAAAAATCGTCGGGACTAAGCAATGGCGGCGAAAAAAAAGAAGCCATACGGGAGTTCAACGATAATACCGCGCCCGACAGGCTAGAACTTTCGGAAGTGTTTGGCGAAATATTCGGGAACTTCTGTACTAACATAAATCCATCAGGCAACTGGAACATCCAGCCGGTTCCGACAACCGTTGCAGATGACAGCGCGGGTATCACAGCCGGTAAAAGTCTCAATGAACTGCTGTTATCCGGAATACCCCTTTCTAACAAGATCGCTGCCCTGGTGTATGCCTATGGTTTTAAACAAGACGAGGCAGAAGCGATGTGTAACACCGGCGAATAGCCCATGGTTCATAGCAATGTCCCGTTGCAAACCATGTATCGGCTATGAACTATGATCCATGAACCATTATCTAACCCCAATGAACACTATATACCTGATCGATCAGATCACATTCCAAAATTATGAGGACCTGTCGGTCAACGTCAAATCCGACAGGATTAAGTTCTTCGTCAAAAAAGCGCAGGAACTGGACCTTAAACCTTTCCTCGGGCATGCTTTGTATTATGATTTCATCCAGTATTTCAATACCGACGGTACATTAAAAGATGAAACACCGCAACCGTACAAGGACCTGTTAAACGGTTCGGAGTATCTCGACCGCTACGGCCATGTCGTTCTTTATGAAGGCCTGTTACCGATGCTGGTTTATTTTACCTTCGCACGTTTCATCGAGGCCGATGCTGTGCATTATACCGCCACTGGCCCCGTCATAAAACATCACGACAATGCCGACCCGCTTTCACCGCAGGAGGTAGCCAAACTGGTACAACAGCATCGCAGTGTTGCTAATGCGCATGCCAACGAGGTCGAAAAGTTCCTTCGCGATAATAAAGCTGATTTTCCGCTCTGGAACTACAATCCCAAAAACCGCAGCAGTCGCCAGGCAGGTCCGCGCATCCGCGGTATTGATAAAACCACATTCAATTACCCGGGCAACGACTATGCAGGCAATTATTTACCCTTAGATCAATTACTCAACTAATGCCGACCGACAAAAAAATAAGTGAATTACCCCTGGCATCTGGCATCAGTGCTACCGATCTTTCTGTAGTAGTGAGCAGCGGAACCGAGTACCAGTTTGCATTCTCAACGCTGCTCAGTTTCATTGGCA
>DASZWG010000237.1:0-3655 GCA_035546675.1 Mucilaginibacter sp.
ATGAAACCTTCGAGGAGCGGATCAACAAAAGAGAGGTGATGGTGATGGGCGGGAATTACGTGCTTTTTGAACTTTCGTTCATCAGCAAGCCACCGCACCTGGGCGATATAGTCCAGAAACTCATAGATTCGGGCTACAGGCCTATCTTAGCCCATCCCGAACGTTACAGCTACATGGATATAAAACAGCTCCGGAACCTGCGCGAAATGGGATGCCTGTTGCAATTAAATACCATATCGCTGACAGGCTATTACGGGAGGGATGTGAAAAAGAAAGCAGAATCTATCATTGATAATCATCTTGTCGATTTCATATCGAGCGATATGCATCACCTGCGGCATGCCGAGGCGCTCGAAAATGCACTTACCACCACCTATCTCGAAAAGCTGATCGGGAACAATTATCCCCTCAAGAACATAATGCTGAAATAACGCAAACCGTGTTATTTGCTGTGCGAAAAAAGCCACCGCATCAGGTTCGGCTCGGCAAACGCATCATCCCAGCTATCGTGATTATCGTTCGGATAAAGCGTAAACTTAGGATCACCCCCGGCTGCCTTTATCGCATTCACCATAATGATGGAGTGATCGGCCTGAACCACATCATCCTTTGCACCGTGGAATATCCATAAAGGCACTTTTTTGGCGTAAATTTTTGCATTCAGCGTGTTATCGCCCCCGCAAATGGCAAAAGCGGCGGCAAATACATCCGGGCGGCGGCGCAATATCTCGAACGTACCCATGCCACCCATCGAAAGACCACCGACATACACCCGGTGCTTATCTATATAAGGCTTATCCAGCAATTGCGAAAGCAGGCCAAGCAGGCCTTTCATGGCCGCAGTTGGTTCGCCACCCTCAATAAAATGGAAACTGCGCCTCCCGGCCGAATCGGTCACTATTTTAACATTGCTCCAGTAGCTATCCTTCGGGCATTGGGGATAGACAACGATAGCCGGGTATTTTATCCTGATCGTATCGTTAAGAAACAGCTTCGGCCCGTATTTCAACTGCGCTTCATTATCATTTCCCCGTTCGCCTGCGCCATGCAGCACCAGGATCATCGCATATTTTTTTGTGGCATCAAAATCAAGTGGAAAAAGGATGCGGTATGGGATAGTATCCTTTTTGCTGATGTACATCCCCCGCTCAAACGAGGCATTATCCTGGGCTTTTAACGATAAAGGGAATACCAGGCAAAAACCCAGTACTCCCTTCAAAAATATTTTGGTAATAGCTGTCATGGTAAATGTTAAAATGCAATTCTAACAAAAAATAACAGCTTTTTTGCCTACTTATTGTCTAAAAACGGACTCTGAAAATCGAGCTTGCGCAAACCATGCTGCACTTCGGGGCAGCTCATAAACAATTTCCACAGCAAACCGCTCCGGTAATTCTCGATCATATCGACGATGGGGCCTTCATCTATCGCCAGGTACGATTTGGCGTACCAGTTATGCGATTCGCTGAAGGCATCCGTAAAACCATAAGGCCCCCATATCTTATCGCCCAGGTCGTAGTAAAAATGCCGGAGCGCCTGCATGGAGTATTGAGGCGTATAGGGGAAAGCCGAAAGAGCGGCTGTAGGCGTTATTACCCCGAGATCGTTAGTTGGCGAATGGGCACTATAGCCTTCGTAATTGTCGCTGGCCGTCAATCCCCAGCAATCGGCGCCATAACCCCTGTATTTCTTCGGATTGGCAATACAGTAAGCCCTATTGATGAGTGTATGATTGGTGTTTTGCTCCCAGTAATCCGCATAACGGTCCTTCAGTCCTTTCGGATCAAGCCCCATGAATGAATATTGCGAAAAGAACAGCGGGCCGCCATAATCAAACCCGAGCGGCAATTTATAACCATAAAAGGTTTTGCCGTTCTTAAAGAAATCGCTTTGTGCCCAGCCACGATAGTAAATATCAGCCGGTACAGGATAATGATCGGCGCTTTCGGCAAGAATATATGTGATCATGCACTCGTTGAAGCCGCGTATAGGGAAATTCATGGCCCAGCCATTGTTGGGCGACCAGTGCCAGTACAGGTTATCCCTGCCGCCGCGTGTGTACCAATCCCACTCAATATCGTTCCACATCCAGTTGATCAGGTTGCGGATACGCGTTTCCTTCGGGTCGTTCGCAGTAAAATACTGACGGGCACAAAGCAATCCTTCGAACAGGTAAGATGTTTCGACCAAGTCGCCGCCGTCATCTTTACGGCCGAAACGGATCACTTTGCCAGTCGCACCGTTCATCCAGTGCGGAAATACGCCGTGGAATGAATCGGCCCGGTAAAGGAACTCGGTTATTTTCAGCATACGGTCAACCGCCTGTTCATGCATGATCCATTTGCGGTGATCGGCTACGATGATCGCCATAATGCCAAACCCGGAACCCCCGGTGGTCACTACCTCATCACCGTAATCATAAGCAACATTGCTGCGCTCACGCGCCAGGCCGCTTACCGGATGTGCAAAATCCCAGAAATAACGAAAAGTCTGCCGCTGTACTACATCCAGCAACGCGCTGTCCGACAAGCCTTTTATAATGCCGACAGGCTTAATGCCTGTCGTATCGGAGCCTGTATATTGCTTTTGCTGGGCAAAACATGAAGAAGTGAGTATACCCGCAAAAAATATAGTGAGTAAAAATTTCATCTGCATAGTTTATAAATCATTATAAGTTCGGGCTTTGAAAACCCAAGTTCTTCATCCCGGTTTTTACTTCAGGGCAGCTCATAAAAAGGTTCCAGAGCAAGCCGCTTCGGTAATTCTCGATCATATCGATGATCGGCCCTTCATCTATCGCCAGGTCCGAATCGGCAAACCAGGTGCTGTCCAGGTCAAATGCGTCATCAAATCCGTACTGCCCCCAAATCTTGTCGCCCAGCTTGTAATAAAAGAACCGCAATGCAGCCATGGATTGAGTTGGCGTATAGGGCAACGACGCAATAGCTGCCGTTGGTGCTATAACACCAACATCATTGGTCGGCGAACTGGCCGTATAACCGTTTTCGATGTCGCTGGCTGTCAATCCCCAGCACTGGCTGCTATATCCATAATAACTTTTCGGGTCAGCTACACAATAATTGTAATTGATCATGGCATGGGCCTTATTCTGCACATCGTAACTTGCATAGGCATCCGACAGGCCATTGGGATTGATGCCCAGGAACGAGTAATGAGCGAAAAATAACGGTCCGCCGTAAGCAGGACCAAGCGGCAGCGTGATGCCGTAATAGCTGTTACCGTTTTTGATCTGCCCGTTCAGCGCCCAACCGTTGTCGTAAACAGCCTTCAGTATAGCGTGTGTGGGCGAAGAAGCCGCCATTACATAAGTGATCAGCGCTTCATCCCACCCGTTCACCTGCATATTGGTCGACCAACCGTAATCGGGGCTCCAGTGCCAGTACAGCGTGTTCTGCCCGTTTTGCCTGAACCAATCCCACTCGACGCCGTCCCAGATCGAATTAATGTCATTCCTCAGGTTAGTCTCATCAGTGGTATTGGCATTGAAATACTGCCTGGCCGTCAGTAACCCTTCCATCAGGTAGGCGGTCTCGACCAAATCGGCGCCATCATCCTGCTGACTGAAAGGAACAACCACTCCCGTCGAACCGTTCATCCAGTGCGGGAATGCGCCGTGAAACTTTTGCGCGGTATT
>DASZWG010000238.1:0-3319 GCA_035546675.1 Mucilaginibacter sp.
ATCACTTGAATCTATGTAATTCTTAATTGATTTTAAGAAATCAATTTTATTTGCTTTAGAAACATTTCTGGTAAAAATATTTTTCCCACAAGAATGAATGTAACCTGAATGGCTACAAATCCTATCAATAAATATTTCAATTCCAGGCGGTAAATACACTGCGCATGAACCATAGAAGGCATCTAAAACAACTACATTTTTTAATAGACCAATAAATTGTTTAGAAAGGTCATGTGCAAATCCTTCTAGCTTCGAAGGATCCTTTTTTACACTCTCAAATTTCTTTTTGTCAGAAGTAAAGCATTTTAGAATCTCAAAGAAGGAGGTATTGAACTCCTTTACTGATAGAAACAATAATTGCTCGCCGACATAATCACCCTCCCGCTGAGCATTCAGACGAATTAATGATGCTAATTCGGCAAATTGTAGGTTTGTGACTTTTAAATTTTTTTTGAATAAGAAATAATAACCTTTACCTTTTTCTAAAAACCACTTATCAAATACTTTGCCCTCCTGGACATACGCGATAATACATTTTTTAAGATAATTTTCTAATTCCAAATTTGACATGATAAGGCAATTCTTATATTAATACGGATTGTTTATTATTTGATCAATAGTTGCTTATTGGATATATTTAAATATTAAAGTTAAGAATGAAATTCTAAAATTATGGTAAAATATTTTTGCTGAGTTATACATTTCGCTAATTTATTTACTTTCACCCCGATGATCCGACTTCTGAAGAACGCAGGGCTGCGATTTCCTGTCCTGCTGTTGCCGCTGCTGTTTATAGCCGCTGCCTCAAGCGCCCAGGAGTTTGGCGGCAACCCACCATCCATCAAATGGAAGCAGATTAACACCCCGGCCGCTAAAGTGATATTCCCTGTCGGTCTCGATACTTCGGCGCAGGAGGTGGCCAACATCATCATGCGGATGAACACTGTTATCAAACCTACAATCGGTAGTAAGCAAAGGCAGGTTAGCATCGTGCTGCAAAACCAGACCACGGTCTCTAATGCTTACGTCGGACTTGCCCCCTTCAGGAGTGAATTTTACCTGACGCCCGAGCAGAACAGCTTTGACCTGGGAAGCCTGCCCTGGCCTGAACAGTTAGCCATTCACGAGTTCAGGCATGTACAGCAATACAATAATTTTGATGTCGGCCTGTCAAAAACTTTGCGCATACTTTTCGGTGAAGGCGGACAGGCGCTGGGTAACGATCTGGCCATACCCGACTGGTTTTTCGAGGGCGACGCCGTATTTAACGAAACACTGGTGAGTAAGCAGGGCAGGGGACGGTTGCCTTATTTCTATAACGGGTACCGGGCACTATGGTCCGAAGGGAAAAACTATAGCTGGATGAAACTTCGCAATGGCTCGTACCGCGATTTTGTGCCCGACTGGTACCCGATGGGCTACATGCTGGTATCATACGGCCGCGAAAAATTCGGCGATATGTTCTGGAAGAATGTAACACATGATGCGGCATCATTTAAGGGCTTTTTTTACCCGATGGAGCACGCCATAAAAAAGTACTCTGGCGAAAGTTTTGAGCGCTTCCGGAACGATGCCTTTGATTATTACAAAAAGCAGTTCGGGATAAACCCGGAAGGGAAGCCTGATCCCGGTTTCGAAAATTCGTCTCAGCATTTTGTAGCCGATGAGGAATACCCGGCTTTCGTAAATGATAGTACAGTGATTTACATGAAAAGCACTTACGATCATCTGCCGGTCTTTATGGAACGAATCGGCGCTGCTGAACGAAAAATAGCAACTCGCAGCGCTTCGCTCGATAATTATTTTGCCTATCACGACGGGAAAATAGTGTATGCCGCTTACCGGCCCGACCTTCGCTGGAATTACCGCGATTACAGCGAACTGGAAATAGTCGACGTGGCTACGGGAGAGGAGCGCAGGCTGACAAAGGATTCCAAATACTTTTCACCCGATTTCAGCGCCGACGGGAAAACCATCGTCGCCGTGCAGGAAGCCCCCGACGGGAAATGCGATATTCATTTGTTAAGCGCCGCCGATGGTAAGCTGATCCGCGCTGTGCCAAACCCTGACAAGCTGTTTTTTACCTATCCCAAATTTTATGGTGACAGCACGCTCATTTCGGCTGTGCGTACAGGCAAAGGACAAATGTCGCTGGCCATGATCAATGTCGGCACAGGTAAGGTAAAGTACCTGCTTCCTCTTTCATACCGGCCCATCGGGTTTTTGAAGGTCAAAAGCGATACGGTCTATTTTTCTGTCACTTCAGGCAAAGAAGATCAGTTGTATGCCCTGTGCATCGGTACAGGCAAACTATTTCGCTTGAAGACCAGCGTTGACGCAGGCTCGATAGGGGAGTATGAACCTGCTGTGTCGGACAACCGGATAGCCTGGGTCGGTTTTACGGCCGAAGGTTATACCCTGAGAAATGAAGACAAGGATAAATTAAGCTGGCGCGAAGTTTTGCCTGCAGCGCAGCCATTGCCCGATTTTGGGCTTACCGCTTTGCGAAACGATTCGGCAAGCGATCTGCTCGCTAAAGTAGATGTACAGCCGCTGCCGGTCACAAAATATCACAAGGGATACAACCTGTTTAATTTTCACAGCATCATCCCCAATATCAACGATCCGAATTATTCCATTGGTATTGTGGGCGAGAATGTGCTGAATACGTTCCAGTCGCAGTTGGTCTTTAATTACAATCGCGATGAGGGTTATAAAGAGATCAGCTTCGATGCGGTGTACGGCTCTCTTTTCCCTTACCTGCTCGGCGGGGTGGATTATGCTTTCGACCGCAGGGGATTTTATAAAGGCGGCAATGTTTACTGGGACGAAACTAATGTGTATACCGGGCTCGAAGTTCCTTTAGCCCTGAGCCGGGGCATCCATATCACCGGCCTCGACCTGAATACCTCGGTCAATTACAGCAATACCACTTTCCAGCACCCTTTCGACAGCGTGTTTCACCCGGTCAATTATGTTTATCTCAGCAATTCGGTCACTTTCTTTACGCATACCGAGCAGGCCAAACAGAATATCTATCCCCGTTTCGGTCAAAACCTGACCCTGAGCTACAAGGCTGCCGTTACGGGTCTGTCGGCACAGCAGTTCCTGGCTTCGGCTAATTTCTTTTTCCCCGGGCTCTTCATCAACCATAACCTCGTTTTCAATTTTGCCCACCAGCAAAAAGGTTCGGATAATGCCATCGATTTCTCGAATAATTTTCCTTTTGCCCGCGGTTATGTGGCCGAAAACCTGCACCGGATGGATAAAGCGGGCGCCGACTATCACTTTCCGATCGCTTACCCGGATGCGGGCACCG
>DASZWG010000239.1:0-4724 GCA_035546675.1 Mucilaginibacter sp.
AAAAGGATTGGCCGGGCAAACCAATTATTCGGCTGCAAAAGCAGGCGTTATCGGTGCTACCAAAGCGCTGGCGCAGGAAATAGGCCGGCAGGGCATTACCGTAAACGCGGTTGCGCCGGGCTTTATCAAAACGGACATGACCGAAGACCTGGATGAAAAAGAACTAAAGACACTGATACCGGTAAGACGTTTCGGCCTGCCCGAAGAGGTGGCTTATGCGGCTGCATTCTTTACATCACCCGAAGCAGGCTACATCACCGGGCAGGTTTTATCGGTAAACGGGGGGCTGTATACCTGATATGACGCTGCCGGTCGAAAATATTATTCCGCTGATACCGCAAAAACCGCCTTTTGTAATGGCAGGTAAACTGGTCAGTACAGATAGCGACCGTACAGTCAGCAGCTTTGTAGTTGAACACGGAAGCGTGTTCGTTAAAAATGGGCTGTTCCAGGAAGCGGGACTGATGGAAAATATCGCCCAAACCGCTGCTTTACGCGCCGGTTACATGGCGCAATCCAATAACAAGCCCGTAGCTGTAGGTTACATTGGGGCGGTGAACCATTTCGAGGTTTACGAATTGCCCAAAACAGGAGACGAGATCGTCACCGGGATCAGGGTGAAAAACCAGATATTCGATATCATCGTACTTGAAGGTAAGGTTTGGCTGAATGATAAATTGATAGCCCGATGTGAAATGAAGGTTTTCAGCAAAAATGAGTAATGAATATGCACCGGCGGGATATTTTTGTTGCGGCTGATAATGTTTTTTCTCCGCTGGGTACAACCACGGCCGAGAATTTTGCCAACCTTAAACAGGGCATCACCGCGGTAAGGCCGCATCATGATCCCAATATCTCTCCCCAGCCCTTTTTTGCCTCGTTGTTCGGAAAGGATGAACCACTGATAGAGAAACCAGGTGATTATACCCGGTTCGAGCAATTGCTGATTGCCTCTGTTAAGGATGCGCTTTTGCAATGCGACGTCAAGCCCGAGGATCCGAAAACCATCCTGATCGTTTCATCGACCAAAGGAAATATCAGTCTGCTGGAAACAGAAGAATTCAGCCCCACCCTGCAGGAGCGAATATCCCTGAACACTTCGGCAAGACTGGTTGCGAAACATTTTGGTTTTATCAACAAGCCTGTTGTTATTTCCAACGCCTGTGTTTCGGGCGTAATGGCTATTGTAACCGGAATGCGCTTACTGCGCACCGGTCATTATGAGCACGCCGTAATAGCGGGAGCCGATGTTATTTCAGCATTTATTTTATCCGGTTTCCAGTCTTTCCAGGCATTGAGTCCGGGCGTTTGTAAACCATTCGATAAAACGCGTGACGGATTGAACTTAGGCGAAGGCGCCGGAACGATGATCTTATCGGCCAGTGCCTGTTATAAAGACCACCCGAGAGTAAAAGGCGGCGGGATCAGCAATGACGCCAACCATATTTCAGGGCCGTCCCGAACAGGGAAGGAACTGAGCTATGCGATCAACCAGTCGTTAAAAGATGCTGAACTTGACGCCGGAGATTTAGATTTCATTTCGGCGCACGGGACAGCTACCCCTTACAACGACGAGATGGAAGCTAATGCCATTTCATTATCCGGTCTTGGCTCCGTTCCGCTGAACAGTCTTAAGGCCCATTACGGCCATACCTTAGGTGCTGCGGGTATGATCGAAAGCATTATTTCGGTCAGGTCAATGGAGGAAAGTACGATCCTGCCAACTATAGGTTTTAATGAAAAAGGAGTTACAAAACCCGTCAGCATCTGCACATCATTAAGGCAAACGAAGGTCCGTAATGTTTTGAAAACGGCTTCGGGCTTTGGCGGATGCAACGCCGCAGTGGTTTTTGGCAAATAATCGGTTATTTTTGGGCGGATAAGGTATCGTAAAACATTGCTTCCGGAAAAATATATAACATCAAGCTGTTCTGTGTGCCAGGGTATTATTCGCAGGAATAATGAGCTCGTTTTTGAAGGTGAACATACTGATCCCGCTTCTTTTTTTCTTTCCGTTTACCGGGATCTCGGGTTCAGCTATCCAAAATTTCACAAGATGGATAACCTGTGCAAACTCGGCTGGCTTGCATCCGAAGTTTTATTGAAGGATGATTTTGATTTGGGACGATATGAACCTGAAGAAATTGGCCTCGTATTGGCCAACCACAATTCGAGCCTGGACGACGACACCAGGTATTGGGAAACCGCAAAAGAGGCAGCAAGCCCTTCGCTTTTTGTCTATACCTTACCCAATATCGTGATCGGTGAGATCTGTATCCGGAATAATTTTAAAGGGGAACATGTCTTTTATATACAGCAGGATTTTGATGCGGATTTTATAGCAAACCAAGTCAATTATCTGATCGATAATAATATCTTGCAGGCCTGTATTTGCGGCTGGATGGATGTGCTTGGGGCCGAGTATAAAGCCTCTTTATTTTTGGTCGAAAAACAAGAGGGTGGGCAAAGTGTTCCGTTCTCAGCAGAAAATATGAACGCCATCTTCAAAGCCATTTAGTTGCGTATGAGTTCACCGGTTTATGTAGCAGGGGTTGGAGTAATATCCGGAATCGGCAATAATGTTGCCGAACATCTGGATGCTTTTGAACGTGAAAAAGCAGGCATGGGGCCCATAACGCGGATGAATACTATTCATAAAGGTGAGTTGCCCGTAGCCGAGGTTAAGCTGAGCAATGAGGAACTGATTTCTATGACGGGCCTCCCTGAGAGAATGAGCCGGACGGCGTTGCTGAGTTTGGTCGCTGCGCGTGAAGCGATCAGCGATGCAGGTATTGCCGGTATCAGTTCATACCGCACGGGTTTTGTGTCGGCCAATACCGTAGGCGGGATGGATAAAAGCGAGGATTTTTTTGTCGATTTTATGGCGAATAACAACAAGGGAAAACTGCGTAATATATTCGATCACGAATGCGGCAGCATGACCGAAGTTGTGGCCGACAAGCTGGGCATCAAATATTTCATCACTACACTGAGCACGGCCTGTTCCTCATCAGCCAATTCGGTATCTTATGCAGCCCGGCTGATCAGGAATGGCGTACTGGATATTGCTATTGCCGGTGGTGCCGACGCACTGGCCAAGTTCACGCTGAACGGGTTCAATACGCTGATGATCGTCGATAAGCAATTTTGCCGCCCCTTCGATCAGAACCGCGAAGGGCTAAACCTGGGCGAAGGAGCTGGTTACTTAGTGCTGGTTTCGGATAAGATCGCGGGACAATCAGACAAATTCCCTTATTGCCGCATAAGCGGTTACTGCAACAGCAACGATGCTTATCATCAAACTGCCTCCTCGCCGGATGGCACGGGCTCATATCTCGCTATGAAAGGTGCTTTGGAAAAAAGCGGTTTGCAGTCTTCGGACATCAGCTACATTAACCTGCATGGCACGGGTACGCCCAACAATGATAGTTCGGAAGGCATTGCGATCAAACGCCTGTTCGATCCGTATTACCCGCCGATGAGCTCGACCAAATCTTTTACAGGTCATACCCTGGGCGCCAGCGGTGGCATTGAAGCGGTTTTCTCTGCACTGGCTATAAAACACGGCCTCATCTACCCTAACCTGCGGTTCACTACCCGCATGGAAGAAGTACCCTTTGAGCCTGAAAAACATTTCCTTTCCGGCAGGCAGGTCAGGCACGTCATGTCCAACTCATTCGGCTTTGGCGGTAATTGTACATCTTTAATATTTTCGGCGGCCTGATATGAAAGCATATATCCGTTCGTCTGCATGCATATCTCCTCAGAAGACATTTCCGGCCGGGGATCTCCCTGAAGACATTGCGGAATATACTGGTACCCGCCTGGGCGTCATCGAATCGGATTATAAACAATATATCGATCCTAAGCTCATACGCCGCATGAGTTCCATCATCAAGCGCGGTGTAGCTGCGGCAAGGCAATGCCTGGACGATGCGGGTATTGATATGCCGGATGCGATCATAACCGGTACAGCTTTTGGCTGCATGGAGGATACGGTCACCTTTTTAACCCGGATAGTTGAGCTGAACGAAGAAATGCTGCCGCCTACGGCTTTTATACAATCTACCCATAACACGGTGGCTGCGCAGATCGCCCTGATGCTGCAATGTCATGGCTACAACAATACATTTGCGCACAAAGGTGTTTCGTTCGAGCACGCCCTGCTCGACGCCCTCATGCTGCTGGCAGAAAAGGAAGCAAATAACATTGTGGTCGGCGGATCGGAAGAGATGGTAGATGCAAGCTTTAAAGTGCTTACCCGTTTGGGCCTGTACCGCAGGCAGCCTGTTTCGAACCTGGAGCTTTTTAAAACAGAGGCTAAAGGGACCATAGGCGGCGAGGGTTCCGCATTTTTCCTGCTCTCGGATAAAGCTGATGGGAAAAATCTCGCAGAACTAGACGGGGTAAAAATCCTTTATCAGCCGGAAAACATGAAAAAAGAGATCATTTCATTCCTCGATGAGCATTCGCTCAAACCTGCTGACATCGATTTAGTTATTACCGGCCGTAACGGCGATGCCCGGAATGACGTGGTATACCAAACTTTAAATGATACTTTGTTCAAAGACAATGCATTGGCCAATTACAAACATTTATGCGGCGAGTACCCGGTATCCTCATCTTTTGCGCTGTGGCTGGCGGTCAATGCCATTAAAAATTGCGTTGTCCCTGATATCCTTTTTGAGCGAAAGACTGTAAGTAAGGTTCCGGGTAAAATATTG
>DASZWG010000240.1:0-1516 GCA_035546675.1 Mucilaginibacter sp.
AATGAAAATGCAAAATTCATTGCCGTCTCATTTATGAGACGGGGAAAAGCAGCGCAGCCATAGGTTTTAGCCAAAATATCCGGTAAGTAAAAGTACCCGGTCATGGCTTCCATTCAAAAAGCCTACATTTGGCGCATGCCCGTTTTTATACAAAGTCCCCGTTTCGTTATCCGTGATTTTAAGCCCGAAGAGCAGCCCCTGTTCCTTGAGCTTTTTGACGACGAACTGGTAACCCAACACCTGCCCCGGCGAACGCGAAAAGAGAATATCGAAATATTCCGAACCGCACTGCAGGATTACGCCGAAGGCAAGGCGCTGGGCCGCTGGGGAATTTTTAATAATAGCGACGGCGATTTTATCGGCAACTGCCTGCTCCGTAATTTTTATGATGAACCGGGTAAGATCGAACTGGGCTATGTATTGCGGCAGAAATACTGGGGCCGTGGTATCGCAAGCGAAATGGCGCAGATCATGATCACTTATGGCTTTGTCCACACCGATACTGCCGAGATCGTAGCCGTTACTACCCTCGGGAATATTGCCTCGCAAAAGGTGCTTCAAAAAGCCGGGATGATACGCAGGGAGAACCTTAACCGGAGCGGCGAGGAACTGGCTTATTTTAGCATATCAGCCCCACTAACCCGATAGCTATCGGGTCTCCCCGGCAGGGAGGACTTAAATATCGGGGCCCAACCCCCTTATTATATCCTTACACCCCATTTCTATCAGCTCAAAAACCGGCTCGAACTGGCTGTCGTCGTAATAGGGGTCGGGCACTTCACGATTGACAAGCAGCAATTTCACCTTTTCGGCGGCTTCGTCATCGGGCGCCATCGCCAGCACATCGGCCAGGTTGTAGCGATCCATCACAAAGATGTGGTCGAAATCCGTAAAATCTTCGTACCTGAACAGCCTGCAAACCTGCCCGCTGATATCGATGCCGTGGTTCCGGGCGGTGCGCACCGAGCGCCTGTCGGGGCCTTCACCCACATGCCAGCCGCCTGTACCCGCCGAATCGATCTTCCAGCCCAGATCGTGCTCGTCCGAAAGATGCTGCATAATACCCTCGGCCAGAGGAGAACGGCAGATATTGCCGAGGCAAACCATGAGGATGTTCATTTTTTTGTTGGAATGTTTAAAAGTTGCAATGTTGGAATGTTCCCCCGGTTTAACTTTTCAACCTTACAACATTCCAACTTTACAACAGCCATCACCCAAAAATCTCATTCAAAACTCCAGCCAGGCGAACGCCGGCTTTCAGCAATTGCCGGTTGACGGTTTCGATATGGTTGAAATTGTATTTAAAGGCGTTGACCATATCGCCGTTTTTGGTTTCGTCGTACAACTTTTCGGCGATCTGGTCCGATTCATATATCCACTGGCTGATGGGCGCTTTCTGCCATTGGGCGCGCTCGGCGGCGGTGGTATGGTTGATCACAGCGGCATATTCCGTGTAGCTTAACTGCTGGAAATCGATCAGCCCCGAATCCCATATCGCATGCAGGTTGGTCGGGTT
>DASZWG010000241.1:0-2806 GCA_035546675.1 Mucilaginibacter sp.
CTTAATGCAGATATGGACGAGTTTCTTGCCGCATTGGAACAGGCGTTTTATTTCAGTATGATCATTACTTATGCACAGGGTATGCATTTGCTGGCCAGGGCATCGGAGGAGTACAAATACGACCTTAAATTGGACGAGATAGCCAAAATATGGCGCGGAGGTTGTATTATCAGGTCGTTGTTCCTGAATGATATTTTCAACGCCTATCAAAAAGATCCGAAGCTGGCACACCTGCTGCTCGACAGCAATGTGGAAGAACTGGTTTCGGGATCGGTTAAGGGCGCAAGGACTGTTCTTTCGGCTACGATAAGCGCAGGAATTGCGGCACCGGCTTTAGCGTCGTCGTTAAGCTATTTCGATAATTTCCGTAACAAACGCATGCCTTCGAACCTTACCCAGGCTCAGCGCGATTACTTTGGGGCGCACACTTACGAGCTGATCGGCAAGGAAGGCGTGTTCCATACCCAATGGACTAAAAAATAATTGAATACCTGAAGAAACATCATCATGAGTTCAAACCCAAATTCAACACCAACCATATTTGTCATATTCGGCGGCACGGGCGATTTGAATGCCCGCAAGATCACGCCGGCGTTATATAACCTGTACTTAGACGGCTGGATGCCGGCCAAATTTTCGATCATCGGCACCGGGCGCACTCCATTGACGGATGAGCAGTTCAGAAACAACATGCTGGATGACATTAACCAGTTCTCGCGCAGTGGAAAGGCCAATAAAGATCAATGGGCAAAATTCGAGGCCAATATTTTTTACCAGGCTTCGGATGTAAAGGATGCCGAAACTTATAAGGAATTTGGCCAGAAGATAAAACAACATAATACAGAATGGAAAACCGAGGCCAATGTGATCTATTACCTGGCCGTATCACCGAACCTGTTCCCCGTGATCGCTTCCAACCTGGCCAAGGCAAAACTGGCTGAAGATAAGAACAGAACACGAATCGTGATCGAAAAACCGTTCGGCCACGACCTTGAATCAGCTAAAGAACTGAACCAGCTATTAGCCGGTATATTCGACGAATGCCAGGTGTACCGTATCGACCATTACTTAGGTAAAGAAACCGTACAGAATATTATGGCTTTCCGCTTTGCGAACTCCATTATGGAACCGCTATGGAACCGTAATCACATCGAATATGTGCAGATATCGGTTACAGAGCAGCTTGGCGTTGAAGAACGCGGTGATTATTACGAAGGATCGGGCGCTTTAAGGGATATGATCCAGAACCACCTGCTGCAATTGCTTTGCCACGTAGCTATGGAGCCGCCGGTAAGCTTTAATGCTGATGAGGTGCGAGACCGTAAGGTTGATGTACTAAAAGCGATGCGAAAATTTACGCCCGAGGATGTACGTATGTCCGCAGTGCGCGGTCAGTATGGTAACGGGTGGATGAAGGGCAAAGAGGTACCGGCATACCGCGACGAGCCAAAGGTTGACCCCCAGTCGAACACCGAAACCTTTGCTGCCATCAAATTTTTTGTGGATAACTGGCGCTGGCAGGGCGTTCCTTTTTACGTTCGTACCGGCAAACGGCTGCACCAGACCTCATCGGTCATTACCATCCAGTTCAAAGATGTTCCGCACCTGATATTCCCGACCGAGGCGGCCGAAAGCTGGCAGCAAAACAGGCTGATCATCAGTATTCAGCCCGAAATGAGCATCCGTTTGCAGGTACAGGCAAAACGGCCGGGAATCGATATGGTACTGAATGTGGTTGATATGGTTTTCGATTATAAAGGAACTTATTCGCAACCGGCGCCAGAGGCTTATGAAACGCTGATACTGGATACCATGCTGGGCGACCAGACCCTGTTTATGCGCGGCGACCAGGTTGAAGCTGCATGGGAATTGGTGATGCCGATACTGACCGCCTGGCAAAACAAAAAGAGCCTGAATTTTCCGAACTATTCGGCCGACTCATGGGGACCAGAAACTGCCGAAGCGCTGATCGCACGGGATGGCTTTAATTGGTTCACATTACCTGTAAACGGTAAAAAATAAAAACGAATGAAAATAAACGTTTTTGATACAGAGGACGAGTTGTTGAATGGACTGGCGCGGTATTTTGTGCAGACTGCAGCCGATTCTATCGCCGAACACGGGCAATTTTCTGTGGCGCTTTCAGGGGGCAACTCTCCCAAAAAGCTTTACCAGTTACTTGCTTCAGCGAAGTATAAGGACAAAGTGGAGTGGAATAAGGTGCATTTTTTCTTTGGCGATGAGCGTTATGTGCCCCACAATGATCCTCAGAGTAATTACCTGATGGCTAAAAAAGCGATACTTGAGCCATTGGAGTTAAGTTATCGCCAGGTATTCCCGGTAAATACTTCCGTTTCGCCCGAAGAAGCTGCTTCACGGTATACCATTGATATTAACCAGTATTTTGCCGGCTTCGATGCACGGTTCGATCTGGTATTGCTCGGTTTAGGTGATAATTCGCATACGGCTTCATTGTTCCCGCATACAACGGTGCTGCATGATAAGATTGCTGAAGTTAAAGAGGTTTACCTGGAAGATCAGCAGGTATACCGCATAACTATGACCGCTCCATTGATCAACCAGGCACATCATATCGCTTATTTAGTGTTTGGCGAAGGAAAAGCTGAGGCGGTTCATCACGTGATAGAGGATAATACGGATATTGAAAATTACCCTGCCCAGCTTATTAAACCTGTTGACGGAGATCTGCAATGGTTCCTGGATAAAGCTGCTGCTGCTGCTTTGAAGGAAAAGCAATAATAGTTTGCTTTTATAAACTATTGAGACACCGTGGCGATTCCACGGT
>DASZWG010000242.1:0-7550 GCA_035546675.1 Mucilaginibacter sp.
AGCCATATTCAGCACCTGCTCAAATTTGATCCGGTAATTATCTGTGCTTAGTCCCTGGTACTGGTCGTTCACGCCGATCAGCAACGTTACCACGCTGAAATGCTTGCCCTGCAAACCGCTTTCCCGGATGGCGGCGATCAGGTTATCGGTCGTCCAGCCGGTGGTGGCAATGACAGTTGGAGAATTAACATTATAACCCCGTTGATTCAGCATAGCTGCAAGCTGATACGGGAACGATTCGCCCTGCGGCACAGCCTCGCCCACGGTGTACGAATCGCCCAGGGCAAGGTAAGTTTGCTTCATGGTTGTAGTAGTTGAAGTAGTTATACAGGCAATATAGCAAACAATTCAGCAATTGGGCTTGTCATGCTTTTCGCTTTTTACATCAGGTGAGCAAAAGGAAAGATGGGCAGGCCGCCGCGCACACTTCGACAAAGCTCAGTGTGACACCCATCTTATGTTTTTTTAAAATTTCTCTTCTTTTCGCGTTTACAGCTTGTCCGTTTCTTCCGAATGAGATTGGGGTTAAATTTCGGACGGACAACTTTGAGGTGAAAGGTGTTGAGGTAGAAGGATAAAACTTTTAGCTTTAGTCTTTCAGCTTTCTGCTTAAACGCCTTTCACCTATATCAACTCCATCCCGAATAAATCGGCGATATGTCCCTTAAGCAGGTGCTTTACCTCTTCTTCATCCACCTTGCGGCCAAGTTCGCGCCGCATCGAGGTCACATCCTTATCGTCGATCCCGCAGGGAACGATATTGCTGAAGTAACCGAGGTCGGTATTGATATTGAAAGCAAAGCCGTGCATGGTAACCCAGCGGCTGCAGCGCACGCCCATGGCGCATATCTTGCGCGCCTTATCGTTATCGGCGTCAAACCATACGCCGGTATAGCCGGGGTAGCGGCCGGCCTCGAGACCGTAATCGGCCAGGGTGAGGATCACCGCTTCTTCCAGCGTGCGCAGGTATAAATGAATATCGGTAAAGAAATTGTCGAGATCGAGTATCGGGTAACCAACGATCTGCCCCGGGCCGTGGTAAGTGATATCACCACCCCGGTTGATGGGATAATAGGAAGCGTTCTTCTCTTTCAGGCCCTGTTCATCCAGCAGCAGGTGTTCGGGCTTGCCGCTTTTGCCGAGCGTATACACATGCGGGTGCTGACAAAATACGAGGTAATTGGGCGTAGGCTCCTCTTCCTGGTATTCTTCGCCCTCGGTGGCCATTTTCAGGTTTCGCAAATGCGTCTTCAGCTCCACAGTTTTGGCAAACAGCGCCTCCTGCCGGTCCCACGCCTCTTTGTAATCGACCAGGCCCCAGTCCTGGAATTGTACCTGCTTGTTCTTCATATCCCTATCCCTTTACGTAACCTATCATGTAGCCGTCGTACTGCATGTAATCAACGCAGTAATCCAGGCAAACCGTATCTTTCTTCAAATGCGCCTTCACTTTTCCTTCGGGTGCAAATTTAAAGGCTTCGAGCGAAATATTATCCGCAAACGACACCTCTTTATGGCCGTAGCACTTGTAAACAGCCTCCTTGGCGCACCAGCACACGTACAACTGGTTTATACGGCTGCCTGCCTGGATAAACTCCAGTTCGGACGGACGCATAAACTTATCGGCAATACGTTCCACCTTATCCATCACCTGCTCGATGTCGATACCTACGGGGCGGCTTTTGCTGATCATCACCGCCGCATAATCGAACGAATGGCTGAGCGAGATGTGGTAAGGGATGGTCACTAAGTAAGGTTTGCCGTGCTCGTCGATCTTACAGTCGATATACTCGCTGGTATTGAGCATGGTGCGCAGCAATACGCGTACCCCCAGCCAGTGCAGGTGGCGCTTGCCCAGGCTCAGTTTTTCGACATAGGCTTTCTCATGATCAGCCAGTTGCAGTTGTTTATACAGATCCTCGGCCTTCTCCTCTATTCTCCAGAGCGCAAATTCGGTATCGCTATCGATCTGCTTCCTGTACGCTATCGCCATAAAAGTAAAATTGCAAAAAGCATGGCAAACTTATAGCAAATAATTCTAATTTAGGCCAATTATAGCAGTATCATGATTTTATCGGATAAACGTATTCTCGAAGAGATCGACCAGGGCTACATCATTATTGAACCCTTCAAAAGGGAATGTTTAGGCACCAACTCGTACGATGTGCACCTGGGTAAACACCTGGCCACCTACCGCAGCCGGGTGCTTGATGCCAAGCTCCACAACGAGATCGATTACTTCGAGATACCCAAAGAAGGATTCGTACTGCAGCCCGGCACGCTCTACTTAGGCGTGACGATGGAATACACCGAAACCCACCGTCATGTACCTTTCCTGGAAGGGAAATCGAGCACCGGCCGCCTGGGTATCGATATCCATGCTACCGCGGGCAAAGGCGACGTAGGCTTCTGCAACACCTGGACGCTGGAGATATCCGTGGCGCAACCGGTACGCGTATACGCCAATATGCCCATCGGTCAGCTCATCTATTTTGCTGTTGAGGGTGATGTTGAGGTGATGTACAATACCAAAGCCAACGCCAAATACAACAATCCTACTACACGGCCCGTCGAGAGTATGATGTGGAAGAATAAATTCTGAGCATCCTTTCTTAACTATTTTCCCGTGCACCGGCATATCTCCGGCCTGTAATGCCATAATCTGAAATTGAACAGAACTTTATTTGCCGCAAGCTGTTCATTCTGTATCACCTCTTTATACCGCAAGGAACTTTTACCTGATGTCAGCATTGCATTACATCATTTTACAAGTTACCGGTCCTTCCATATTCAACACCGCTTCGCCCGAGGCCAGGAAGATCGGCTGGCTTGGCAATGGATTTCTCATAGCCGGTACGGCCATGATGCTGCTGGTCATTATTCTGACCGTCCGCTTTACGCTCAGATACCGTGCGAAGGAGAACGATGCCGAGCCGCCGCAAACTAAAGGGAGTCACAAAATGGAGTTGCTGATGGTGGGCGTTCCCCTGGTGCTGGTGATCTTCTTTTTTTTCTGGTCGCTGAGGACGATGAGCGCGGTAATGCCCGGTCGCACCGGTGACCAGCAGCCCGATGTGATCATCACCGGTCACCAGTGGTGGTGGCAGGCCGATTACACGGCCAGTCACTTCTCTACCGCTAACGAGATCCATTTGCCGGTAGGCAAACGGATTTTATTAAAGCTCGATGCCGCCGATGTGATACACGACTGGTGGGTACCGGCCCTGGGCGCCAAAATGGACATGATTCCGGGCCGGGATAATTACTTATGGATCGATATTGACAAACCCGGCATTTACCAGGGCGCCTGCAGCGAGTTTTGCGGCGAGCAGCATGCCTGGATGCGCATCAGGGTGGTGGCGCAGGAACCTGCCGAGTACCAAAAATGGCTGGCCGAACAATCCGCAAATGCTGAACAACCAGCGGATTCATTAGCGCGGCTTGGAGAGGCGCTTTTTGAAAAAGCATCGTGCAGCAACTGCCACAGCATACGCGGAACAGGGGCAAAAGGCGATATAGGCCCTGACCTCACGCATTTTGCCCGCAGGCAAACCATGTTATCGGGTATGGAGGATAATACCCCCGAAAATGTATACCAGTGGCTGCTCGATCCTCAAAAAGTGAAAACAGGAGCGCGTATGCCGCGTTTTATTTTTAACAGGGACAGCCTGATGGCCCTTACTGCTTATTTGTCACAGTTAAAATAAATGGAAATTGATCACCTGCATATTCCCGAGCCGCACGAATCGCTACCCGATCTGAGCATAAACGACAACCAGGGGCTGCTGCAATGGATCTCTTCGGTGGATCATAAGCAGATCGGCATTATGTACCTGTGGTTAGCCGTGCTGTTTCTTATGGTGGGCGGGGTAGAAATATTGCTGGTGCGCATACAATTGGCTGTTCCGCGTAATCATTTCCTCTCGCCTGAGATGTACGACCAGCTATTCACCATGCACGGCACAACCATGATCTTTTTTGTGCTCATGCCTGCCATCTTCGGCTTTGCCAGTTATTTCGTCCCGCTGATGATCGGGGCTAACGATATGGCCTTCCCCCGTATGAACGCTTTCAGCTTCTGGGCAACATTCTTCGGCGGCTCACTGCTCTATTTCAGCTACCTCGCAGGCGGGGCACCCGATGCCGGGTGGTTTAACTATGCACCCATTAACCAGTATAATTATTCTTCATCTCCCGGCATTGATTATTACTGCTCGGGTCTGCTGCTGGCCGGCATCGGAACGGTATCGGCTTCGGTGAATTTCATCGTAACGATTCTTAAATATCGTGTCAAATCGATGGATTTAAAGCAAATGCCGCTGTTCGTCTGGATGATCCTCATCAACTCATTTCTTGTTCTGGCGGCATTCCCTTCACTCAACGCAGCGCTGGTCATGCTCCTGCTCGACCGCCAGTTGCATGCCCATTTTTTCAGCGCGGCGGGCGGTGGTTCGGCTATCCTCTGGCAGCACCTGTTCTGGCTGTTTGGTCACCCGGAAGTATACATACTGATCCTGCCGGTTTTTGGCATCTTTTCAGAAATATTCCCGGTTTACAGCCGCAAACCTATTTTCGGCTATGGTTTTGTTGTCGGATCGGGGATCGCCATAGCATTGCTGGCATTCGGCGTTTGGGTGCACCACATGTTCGCCACTGGGCTGGGCAATACCGTGAATAACTTTTTTGCAGCCAGCAGCCTGCTGATCGGGGTGCCTACGGGTGTGAAGATATTCAACTGGCTGGCCACCATGTATCACGGGTCGATCCGGTTCTCGGTCGCTATGATGTTTTCGGTAGCATTCCTGATCGAGTTTACCATAGGGGGCCTCAGCGGTATCTCCTTCGCTATAGTGCCTATCGACTGGCAACTGACCGATACCTATTACGTAGTGGCTCACCTGCATTATGTTTTTATCGGCGGCAGCCTGTTCGGGCTTTTGGCAGGTTTGTTCTACTGGTTCCCGAAAATGAGCGGCAAAATGCTGGATGAAAAGCTGGGGCGATGGTTTTTCTGGCTTTTTGTCATCGGGTTCAACCTTACCTTCCTTGTGCAGCACTTGCTGGGGGCTATGGGCATGCCCCGCAGGGTTTATACTTACCCCGATCTGCCCGGATGGGGAATACTGAATTTTATTTCGAGCGGCGGCGGTTTCCTGATGGCGATTGCTGTCGGTTTGCTGGTTTATATCATTATCAAAAGCAATGTAAAAGGGGAAAAGGCGGATGCCGATCCCTGGGATGCCAACACGTTGGAATGGACCGTATCCTCGCCGCCGGGATTAAAAAATTTCGACCGGGTGATCCCGGTAAAAAGCACAAGGCCTTACCGCGATTACAAGCGGCCGGACGACGCGGACTGGAAAAGAGAGAATTGATATGGAAAATAAATTAATGATGAAGCTGGTGGTCGGGACCGAGGCCATGTTTTTCCTCGCGCTGATCATGGCCTTTGTTTACTTCTCGTCAGCAGCAGGTTTTAAGCACCAGCAAACCCATGTGCTCGATATAAAAGCTACCGGTGTTTTCAGCCTGCTGCTGTTTTCCAGCAGTTTTACTTTTTGGCGGGCCGAGAGTAATTACAAAAAAGGAAGGGTCGGGCGGCTTAAATTCTGGCTGGTAGTTACCATCCTGCTTGGACTTGTTTTCCTGCTCGGGCAGGCAAATGAGTACCATAAGCTTTTTGATGAGCATATCAACCTGGCAAGCAGCATATTCGGGACCAGTTTTTTTACGCTGACCGGCTTTCACGGGCTGCATGTCATTATCGGGCTTATCATCCTGCTGATCGTTACCAGGCTGGCCTTTTCGGGAGATTATGATATGGGCGGTTCCAATGTTATCAGCACCGTCGGCATATACTGGCATTTTGTTGATATCGTATGGGTATTCGTTTTTTCAATTGTATATGTAATACCGCATTTATTTTAAAGATCATGGAAACAGAACCAATTATTTATCGCTGGCATTTTGATCCGCTGATCATGTTATTGATGGTATTGATCGTTTATGGCTATTACCGCATATCGCACTTCAGTCACCGCCGCGCCAATGGGTGTTTCTGGACGGCTATGTCTCTTTTCTTCATGACCGAATGTTCGCCGCTGCATTTCCTGGGGATGCACTACTATTTCAGCATACACATGCTGGGGCATATCATCATCCTGCTGGTTTGCGGCCCCTTGTTCGTGATGAGCATACCCCAGCGTCCAACCCTGTTTTTGCAGAAAAGGCTCCAGCAAATTTGCGGTTTCTTTTACAGGCACAGCTGGGTTGCCTGGCTGGCCGGGGTGGGCATCATGTGGTTCTGGCACATCCCCGTAATTTTCGACGGGACCTTTAATTCATCACACAGCCTGAGCTGGCTGCCGCTTGCACATGCAGGCAGCATTTTATTGGGCGGCATATTGTTCAGCCTGCCCCTGTTCGGGCCCTTTGCCGACAGGCAGGTACATCCCCTAACCGGCGTGCTGTACCTGTTCACCGCCTGTGTAAGCTGCTCACTGCTGGGGTTGCTTATTACCTTCGCTCCCATCGGTATTTACCACCACTACATGGATTTGAGCCTTCATGCGCAAATGCCCGGTAATCCCTGGGGGATCACCGTTTTACAGGATCAGCAGGCGGCGGGCCTCATCATGTGGGTACCCTGCTGCTTTATTTACTTGGGCGGGTGTATCTACCTGCTCATCCGCTGGTTTGGCGGCAGCGGTCATAAATATGATAAGGATTGGGTTAAAGTTGACGAACTTATAATAGATCATGACAGACGACGATAACAACAGCCCGGTAACTCCGCAGCCCAATTGGGAAAAAGCGAGGCCGCATAGGCTCCCCAGACCTACCTATTGGCCCTTCTTCCTGGCATTGGGGTTTGCCTTTGTCTTCTGGGGTCTGCTGACAAGTTGGATCATCCTGGCTGCAGGCATTTGCATACTGGCTGTTGCGCTTTACGGCTGGATAGAATTATTACGACATGAATGATACAGAAACAGATACCAAACGCAGGAAATTCCTGGTCAGGCTTAGTTTAAGCCTGGGCGCACTGGCCGCAGCCTTTGCGGGTATACCCGTAATTAGCGCACTTATTGCCCCGCTCACAGAAAAAAAGCCGAGGCTATGGCGCGATGTGGGCTCATTGGATCAATTTAAGATCGGAGCGACCAATCTCGTAAAATTTGAAAATGCCGACCCCGAAGCCTGGGCCGGCGTAACAGCGCATACTGCCGCCTGGCTTCGCCGCGACGCCGTAAAAAATTTCACAGCGTTTGCGGTAAACTGCAGCCATCTCGGATGCCCCGTGCGCTGGGAAAGCGACGCGCAATTGTTCATGTGCCCCTGTCACGGCGGTGTTTATTACAAGGATGGCACCGTAGCTGCCGGTCCGCCGCCAAAATCCCTGACCAAATACCCGGTAAGGATCAATAAAGGCCGGGTGGAGATACTGACCTCGCCTGTACCAATAACCACTATTTCCGCCTAAGCGTCCATGAGGAAACTTAAAAAAATATGGCACTGGATAGATGACCGCAGCGGGCTTACCGAGGTGATCG
>DASZWG010000243.1:0-15217 GCA_035546675.1 Mucilaginibacter sp.
GCCTGCTTCTGAAGGTGAAATAAATACAGACCTCAATACGATCCTATAATTTGATTTCCTCGTCCTTGGATGAAAAGAAATGGAACTCCGTGATCTGATATGACGGGTTGGCTTTAACCTTGATCCACTGCCCGTATTTAAAGAACCACTTTACCTGGCGGGTAAAAATAAAGCCCTTCTTAATGTATGCTTCGATATACGGGTGCACAACAAGCTTGATGTGCTTCTCGTTCTGCTCGACAAGAATGTAGTTAAAGTTATTCTCGATATCGTCCAGCAGCAGGATCGTCGGCCTGATGGTACCTGTGCCGTGGCATGTCGGGCAAACCTCGCTGGTCACGATGTTCATTTCGGGACGTACCCGCTGGCGGGTGATCTGTACGAGCCCGAACTTACTTGGCGGCAGGATAGTATGCTTCGCACGGTCGTGCGCCATCTCGGCACGCAAATGATCAAAAAGTTCCTTGCGGTGCACCGGTTTATGCATGTCGATGAAATCGATCACAACAATACCGCCCATATCGCGCAGCCGCAACTGGCGCGCTATTTCACGTGCGGCTTCCTTATTCACCTGGAAGGCGTTCTCCTCCTGGTTTTCCTTATTGGCAGTGCGGTTTCCGCTGTTCACGTCGATCACGTGCAGCGCTTCGGTATGCTCGATCACTAAGTAAGCGCCACCAGCCAGGTTGACGGTTTTGCCAAAGGCCCCTTTGATTTGTTTCTCTACCCCGTAATGTTCGAAGATCGGCTCTTTGTTCTTATGCAAACGGACAATATTCTCCAGTTCGGGCGAAATCTGGTGCACATACGAGCGAATCTCCTCGTATATGGATTGATCGTTCACATAGATATGCTGAAAATCTGGGTTCAATATGTCCCGCAGCAGGGTCGATGTCCGGTCGATCTCGCCCAAAGCCTTTTTGGACGGCTCAATGGATGGCAGGCGGGTGATGAACGTCTCCCATTTGGAGATCAGGTCGAGCAGGTCCGATTGCATTTCGGTTACGCCCTTGCCTTCCGATACTGTACGAATGATCACACCAAAATGCTTTGGCTTGATGCTTTCCACGATTTTTCTGAGGCGGGTCCGCTCGGTATTGCTCTTGATCTTTTTGGAAATGGATATGGTTTCTGAAAAAGGAACCAAAACCACATAGCGCCCGGCTATTGACAGGTCGGAGCTTAACCTCGGCCCTTTGGTCGATATCGGTTCTTTCGCGATCTGCACCGGGATAAGCTGATTTTTGGTCAGCACCTCGGAGATCTTGCCTGATTTATTGATGTCGGGCTCTGGCTTAAAGTTATCGAGCCGCTTCGACTGGTAGCCGCCGCTGCGCACCATTTTGGTGAGTTTGAGCAGGCTCTGCACCTGCGGACCGAGGTCGAGGTAATGCAAAAACGCATCCTTCTCGTAGCCTACGTCCACAAAAGCAGCATTTAAACCGGGCATGATCTTTTTGATCCGGCCGAGGTATATATCGCCAACTGTATAATTGTTGGTGACCTGTTCTTTATGAAGCTCTACAAGTTGTTTATCCTGTAATAACGCAATGGTAGCCCCGTTCGGGGTTGAATCGATAATTAATTCCTTTATCAACTGCTACTCCATTTCTTAAGCGGCCTGAATTTCTCCGCCGCCTGATGTAAAGGGTAAAACAATAACAGGCATTTTTACTGCTATAAGGCAGTAAAAGTTGCTTAGGGCAACTATTTCTTTTTGTGCCTGTTCTTTCTTAAACGCTTTTTACGTTTGTGAGTAGCCATTTTGTGTCTTTTACGTTTTTTACCGCTCGGCATAATTGTAATGTTTTTAAATGTGAATTTTAATTTTCTAATTCCTTTATATACTGATCGATCTTCTGACCGACGATGGGGTCGGGAATCATGGTCTTGCATTTCTGATACGCAGCAATGGCTTCTTTTTTCATACCAAGCTGCCTGTAGCTTTCCGCAAGATAAAAATAGGGCTCAACAGCTTCTTTCTGAGCTATCAGCGTTTTGAACCGTTCCACCGCCTTTTCATACTGGCCAGATTTCATTGCGAACAGGCCCAGGTTTAAATTGGCGTTCCAGTTTTTCGGGTCCTTCTTTACCACATCCAGCAGCATCATGATGCCCTGCATGGGCGAACCGCCATTAGGGTCGGCAATGCCCAAACTTGTTTGGTTTACATAAGCCACTCCGAGCCCCGTTTTTGCATCCAGGTTATCCGGTTGCAGTTTGACAGCATTTTTAAATGCATCGATGGCATCCTCAACAAACGCCGGCTGTACCGTGGTATCCTCGGTCGATTTAAAGGCATCATTGAAATGATTGCCCGCATTCAGCCAGTCGTCAAACTTATTTTCCCTGCGCGCAGCATCCAGGTAATAAAACGCTGCCGGTGCAGGCTGGCCGTCGTCGTCCCATTGTTTGGCCAGCTTCTTCTGTAAAGCAAGTTTAGCTGCATCGTCCGGCGCATTTTTCAACTGCCCCTCCAGGTCGTTTATCGTTGCTGCCAAAGCTGCACCTATCGCTGTTTTGGCAGGCGCCGAAACGTCTTCGACAGTTACGTTAGCAACAGCAGGTTTTGATCCCGAAACCACGCCATTACCCTGTTTGGCGACCTTAGGTTTTACAAGGCCCTTTACGGGCAGGCGAAACAAATAAACGCAAAGCAAAGTTACGGCTGCAATGACAGTTATTTGTTTCCAATTCATAATGCTGACAGATTATTTTGAAGCTTTTTTGTTGCCTGATTTTACTTTTTCGACAAAAGTTTTGGCAGGTTTGAAGCTGGGGACGAAATGCTCGGGAATAATTATAGCCGTATTTTTTGAAATATTGCGGGCGGTTTTCTTTGCCCTCTTTTTTACTACAAAGCTGCCAAATCCCCTAACATAGACATTCTCGCCGCTGACCATAGAATTTTTAACAACTTTAAAGAACGCTTCTACAGTTTCCTGTACGTCTACTTTTTCGATACCTGTTTTAGATGAGATCTCAGCTATAATTTCTGCCTTAGTCATATCAGTTTTTCCTTTATTAAATGTGTAAATACTTAACTGTTTTGGGGTTGCAAAAGTATTGGTTTATAAACAAATATTGAAATATTTGCCTGAATTTTTTTCTTGCCGCTATATTTTGTACACAAATGTTACAAACCCGGGGCACGCTGTCGGCTATAGCTTACTTTTGACGAATATGAATCTATCTGACGAACTGATAAAATGGTATAACATTAACAAACGTAACCTCCCCTGGCGCGATACCACGGACGCTTACATCATATGGCTGTCTGAGATCATTCTGCAGCAAACCCGGGTTGAACAGGGTAAGCCTTATTTTTATCGTTTTCTTGAGAAATATCCTGATGTACGCACGTTTGCAGCCGCAACTGAGGACGAGATCCTGAATCTATGGCAGGGGTTGGGTTATTATACAAGGGGCAGGAATATGCTTCGGACAGCTCGCCAGGTAGTTGAGCAATACGAGGACGTGTTTCCGACAAAATATGAGCGATTGCTTAGCTTAAAGGGCATAGGCGAATATACGGCAGCAGCCATATCTTCCTTTTCGGCTAATGAGCCACATGCAGTGGTCGACGGTAATGTTTCGCGGGTGCTGGCAAGGTATTTCGGCGTGCAGGAGCCGATAAACTCGACAAAGGGAAAAAAAATCATTCGCGATATTGCCTATGAAGTGCTCAATAAAGAACACCCGGGCCTTCATAACCAGGCTATGATGGAGTTTGGGGCTTTGCTGTGCAAGCCCCAAAACCCGGATTGCAGTTCGTGCCCGGTCAGGGCCGGCTGCTTTGCGTACAATAACAAGCAGGTATCAAATCTGCCGCAAAAACTCAGAACGGTTAAAATACGCGAACGATATTTTAATTACCTGGTAATTACAGATGGTGACAAGATACTGATGCGGCAGCGCGATGATAAGGATATCTGGGCCAATATGTATGATCTGCCACTGATAGAATCGGAACGACATTTATCCCCAAATGAAGTAATAAATTTGTTACAAAAACCGGATCTCCCAGGAAATAGAATACGCATTATACATGCATATTCCATGAAAAAACACGTTCTTACCCATCAGCACATACATGCTCAGTTCATTCATATAAGCAATCAGTCAATTAAATTAGAACAAAAATTATTTTTCATTGAAGTAAAAAAATTAAAATTATTAGCTTTGCCAAAAATCATTGATATATTTATAAATAATTTTTTTAATTTGTAAATAATTCCGCTTTAAATTAAACTATGTCTGGAATCAATAAAGTGATCCTTATCGGTCACTTAGGCAAAGATCCCGAACTACGCAGTCTCGAGGGGGGCGTTTCGGTAACAAGTTTCCCCCTCGCAACATCCGAAACCTTTACCAAAGACGGGCAAAAAGTTGAACAAACCGAGTGGCACAACATTGTGATGTGGCGGGGTTTGGCCGATGTCGCCGCCAAATTTCTCCAAAAAGGCAAACTGGTTTACATCGAAGGCAAGTTGCGTACCCGTGCATTTGAAGACAGGGAAGGCATCAAAAAATATACAACTGAAATTGTTGCCGAAAATTTTACGATGCTGGGCCGCAAAAGCGACTTTGAAGACAATTCGTCTCGTCCTTTGGGTAAAGGCCCTGCAGGCGCCGACTCCTTCAGCAGTCGTGCTGAAGACAATCTTCCGTTTTAAATTTCTTAGCCTTATTACATACAAAAAAGGCCCCTGTATGATCAGGGGCCTGTCTTTTCTATCTGCCGCCTGGCGGGCAGTGTTCTTTCAGGTATCTGGTGAATAAAGTTTCGAGGTGTTCACGGGTGCCTGCACCTTCAAATATCCCGTGAGAGCGATTCGGGTACTCCATAAACTGGAATTGCCGGTTGTATTTAATGAGCGCATTTAAGAGCATCTCAGCGTTTTTATAATGCACATTATCATCGCCCGAACCATGAACATACAAAAGGTTACCGATTAGGTTTTTTGCATAGGTTACGGGCGAACCTTTAATGAACGGGGCACGGCTTGCCGAGTCGACCGGTACGCCCATGTAGCGTTCCTGGTAAATGTTATCGTAGGATAACTGCCATCCCACCGCCGCTATAGCGATGCCGGTTTTGTAGATCCCGGGATATTGGAACAGCAGGTTAAGCGTTGTGGAACCGCCTCCGCTCCAGCCGTGTACCGCTATGCGGCTTGAATCGACAAAAGGCCATTTTAATATTTCTTTGGCGGCCATAGCCTGGTCCCGGATATTGATAATACCGATATTTTTGTTGATAGCATGGCGCCATGCGGCTCCTTTGGGCGCGGGCGCCCCGCGTCCCTCAACTGCCATGTAGATGTAACCATCGTCTGCCATGCTGCCTTTATACAATCCATTATGCCCTACCCCATATCGGTCTGCAACCGTCAGTCCGGCCGGTTCTGCATACACATCAAATACGACCGGGTATTTTTTGGTCGAATCGAAGTTTGTAGGTTTTACCATCCAGCCGTCCATTTCTATGCCATCCACAGTTTTCACCTTAAAGAATACAGGCTTGTTCTTTGCATCTGCTTTTACTGCCATGTGCTGCCCGCTGATGTGTTTGTTATCCGGTAAGCTTACGATCTCATTTTCCGGCGGGGTATAACTATTCGAAAAGTAATGCATTGCGATCTTGCCATTGGGCGAGATCATGTAATTATGCGTACCGGGCAGATCCATCGGCGTTAGCCGCTCAGGCTTTTTGCTCGACCCATTCAGCTTCACCCTGTACAGGTATGCCTGTGTTGCATTATCGGGTGATGCGCTGAAATAAACATATCCATCGGCTTCATCTATACGATCCATACCTATAACGTCGTAATCTCCTTTAGTGATCAGCTTCTCTTTACCATCGGTAGTTACGACATAAAGATGCCTCCAGCCGTCTTTTTCGCTTATCCAGACGAAAGATTTGTCGTTTTTCAGCCAGTCCCATCCTATCGGATTCGGCTTTACATCTATCCAGGTATCGCTCTTTTCATCATAAACCGATGATGCGGCTCCGCTTGAAGCGTTCACTGTGTATATCCGGCTCTCATTCTGAGCGCGGTTCAGTTGCTCCAATATGAGCTCGTTTGAATTATTCACCCATTCCATTCGCGGGATGTAGTGCTGCACATCATCGCCCGGTACATTCATCCAGGTGGTTTGTGCTGTAACGATATCGACTACTCCCAATTTGCAGGCGCTCGGGTCTTCGCCTGCTACAGGGTATTCAACCGGAATAGTAAAGGGATAGATCGAATCGGTGGTGTTCAGCATCAGGTAATTCTTGATCTTGCTGGCATTGATCTGCCAGTAGGCTATTTTCTTGCTATCGGGCGACCAGCGGAAACCATCGCGGCAGTCAAACTCTTCCTCGTAGGCCCAGTCGAAGGTGCCATTGATCAGTTTGATCGTTCCGTCTGTCGTCATAGGTTTTATTTCACCCGTCTCCAGGTCCTCAACGTAAATATTATGTTCGCTTACATAAGCCGCCTTCGTGCCATCAGGAGAAAATTTGGCAAACATCAGCGATGATTCGGGCTTGCCCTTCCCCAATTGTTTCAGGGTTTTGCTATTAATGTCGTATACCCAGTAATCGCCACGTGTGTTGTAACGCCATACCCTTTTCGTATTGGTAAAGATCATGACCTTGCTTCCATCTTCCGAAAAAGCAAAGCCGCTTACCCGTAATGCGGCCTTACCCGGAGGTGTAAGCATTTCTTTCGAAACAATAACTGCCTTTTTTGCGGAGTCGCGGGTATCATATTCATCGATATCCCCGTCGCGGTCGGACCGGTAATACTGGTAGCCGTCGCTGGCCCAGTTGATGCCCGCCCGCTGCGCCTTTGCCTGTTCGTGGAAAAGCAATAGCGAGACAAGCGACAGGAGCCCTACTCCTGTGTGATAAAACCTGGTTTTCATTCAAATAATTTTAAAGTTCAGCAAATTGAGAATTTGTAATCAATCGTTAAATTAGCGTTTGAATACCCCGGCAAATTAATCATTCCCGCATGAAAAAAATATATATCTTCCTCGTCGGTATTATAATCGTTACATCAGCCGCAAATGCCCAGCAGGTTGATCGCAGCAAATTCATCAGCGATAGTCTCGATACATACATCAACCGGGCCATGACCAACTGGCGTATTCCCGGTTTGGCTATTTGCATTGTAAAAGATGGTAAAGTGGTGAAGATGCAGGGCTACGGCATCAAAGAACTTGGGCTGAATAACAAGGTGGACGAAAATACCCTGTTCATGATCGGCAGCAATACCAAGGCATTTACTGCAACGGCTATGGCCATGCTCCAGGAAGATAAAAAGCTTTCGCTGGACGATAAAGTGACCAAATACATCCCTTATTTCAAATTGGATAACCAATGCGCCGGGGAATTGGCCACCATACGTGATTTGCTGTGCCATCGCTTGGGCTTCAGGACCTTCCAGGGCGATTTTACCTTTTATAACAGTAATCTTACCCGTGAGCAGATCATACGGAAAATGAGCCTTGTGAAGGCGGCCTATCCTTTCAGGGCAAAATGGGGATACACCAATGCGGCTTTTATGACCGCCGGACAGATCATTCCCGTGGTTACCGGGAAGCCCTGGGAGGTCTATCTTAAAGAGAACATTTTTGCACCGCTGGGCATGGGCAATACCCTGGCACTTACGGCTGATATAAACAAATCGCTGAATAAAACCGCGCCGCATACGCTTGTGAACGGGCAACTGCAGGCAATTCCCTATTGCCAGATCGACGGACTTGCTCCCGCGGGTGCGATCAGTTCCTCTGCCAACGATATGAGCAAATGGGTGCAATGCCTGCTCAATGATGGCAAAATAGGACAAAGGCAGGTGATCCCCTGGGCAGCTATCCAGGCTACTCGGCAGGCACAGGATATAGTAGGCAGTGTGACACATCTTAACGGCATAAAAAATTACGAGCTGTACGGACTGGGATGGTTCATCCAGGATTACGACAATCACAGGCTCGTTATGCACGACGGCGGTGTAAACGGTTACCTGTCGTCGGTCACGCTAATACCCGACGAGCACCTCGGCATTGTGATACTGACCAATACCGACCAGAATTACCTGTTTGAGGCTTTGCGCTGGGAGATTATGGATGCCTATTTTAAAATGCCTTACATGGATTACAGCGATAAGTACCTTACACTGTTTAAAACCGCACAGGATGCAGAAAGCCTGAAGGACAAAAAATTGCAGGATACCGTAGCGATGCATTTGCAGCCTGCGATGCCGTTATCAGCTTATACAGGCAAATATGTGAACGATCTGTATGGAAGCCTCGAAGTAACGACCGGTTCGGCTGGTAACGACCTTGAAATGCGCTTCGAGCATCACACCAAAATGTATGCTCACCTGCAGCCGCTGGGGGGCAACCGTTTTTATGTAACCTTCTCCGATCCGGTGTATGGCAAGGCGATTTTCCCGTTCACGTTCGAAGCGGGAAAAATAACCGGCGTCAGGGTAAAGGTTGCTGATTTTGTGGAGTATGATCCGTATGATTTTAAGAAAGTGCAATGAACCCGATGAGCCTAATGGTTTGTTACGCTCTTCTTCTTATTCTTTAGTTTATTTAAACGGAATCCGACCGTAAACTGAAAGGCCCGATCACTGTACTTGTAATTGCCAAGCGTTGAGCCTACCACTTGCTTATTCAATTGTTTAAGGTATACGGTTTCAAAACTGAAACGGCCCAGGTTAAAAGCAGCGCCCAGCGAAATTCCATACGCTGGGGTTTGACGATATTTGGTTTTGCTCAATGCGCCTGCAATACCAGGATAGTAGGAAGTGTCAGTGCGTATGCTGTCCGGCACGAGGGAGTTTCGCCCGTCCGATTGCTTTAGCGGTATGCCAAACACTGGTCCGGCCTTCAGGCTCAGATAAGGTGTCAGTGCATATTGGACATATAAAGGCGCTTGCAGCGAATAAACTTTTCTTGAATCATTGATCCTGAATGTTTTCTGATTAGTATCGATCCTGCTACCATTCGGACGGATATAACTGCCTGATATCGGTTCAGAGCTTAATAGTTTGACCTGGAGATTAAGGCTCAGCTTATTGCCCAAGTGATAGGTTACATAAGGCCCGTAGTATAAATCGCCGGGAATATTGAGGCTGTTCCGGGCATTGAAACCGGTCAAAATTCCCCATTCTATACGCTGTACTGATGCTGAACCGGATTTACTTTTCCATTTATTTAACTTTTCCGGAACAGGAAACAGGATCATTTTATATTGTGGAGTAATAATTCCGATACTGTTATTCAGACCTATTGATGGTGGTGATAGCTCGATCAGATAACGATAGTTTTCCGAATTATGATCAACCAGGTTACTAATTTTCGGGTTACGGCCACTCTGTGGCAGATAATAGCCGGCAGACGCAATACCGCGAGCTGTTAAACCCTTTTTCAGTATAGCGCCGGATAAACGATTATATCCGCCAACCCATGAGTATCCTGTTTTTGAGGCTGACTGAGAAGCGTATACTTTTACAACACGATCCTGAGAATGACCTTTTTGCCTTGGTAAAGCCTGTGGACCGGCAGCAGGGCTATTTGGCTGTAAGTTCTTCCCATGAGCAGCGGTCCGCATTACGTTTGAAGAGTCCGGCAGGCTTTGATCACTCATCCTGTGCATTTCGTTCAAACTGTCCCGCCATTTTACCTGCGATGCTGCTGCATTACCCGGAAGGGATAAAAGGGTATCCCGGCCGGAGTAATTCTTAATTTTTACTGGCCGAGTTTTTACTACATGCTCCTTATGAACGGTTTTTTGTGTCAGCCGGTAAACGATATAACTCATAGCCGCTGCCGACAATATGATCAGCAGAGAAGATATCAAGCCTGGACCTTTATAGGATGAGGGTTTGGGGCCTCTGCCAGTAGTCTCAACGGGCAACTGTTTATCCAATAGGTCCCGCATAGCCATCCAATCGTTTTGAGGATCTTCATCGATCTTCCATTCGCTCCTCTTCAATTGCCAAAGTTTACGATATTTCAATGCCTCCTTCATTTTCCCCTCCTTTCCTTTGGATCACTGGTGTCATCACCCGGTTTGTCCAGCAATGATCTTAATTGCCGCTTCGCTTCCGACAAATGCCACCGTGAAGTGCTTTCGCTGATGTGTAATTGCTCCCCGATCTCTTTGTGAGTAAGTCCATCCAGCACCGATAAGTTAAAAACAGTTTGCGTAGCATAGGGTAATTGCCTGATATGTTTCAGGATATCTTCAAAGCGGAGCTTTTCAAGAACAGACGGTTCAATAAAAATATCATCATCCGCAACATATTCCTTCACTGCCGCAAACTTTAGTTCGTTACGCACCAGGTCGATCGACGAATACACCATGATCTTTCTGATCCAGCCGCCGAGTTCTCCTTTTCGGGCATCAAAAGTTTTTATGGATTTAAACACTTTCAGGAAACCGGAATTTAATGCCTCTTTAGCCAGTGAGACATCCGATAAATAGCTATAACATACCCGCAACATTTCGCCATGAAATAGCTTGTACAAGGCCTCTTGTGCCGTGCGCTCGTTATTAATACATCCTTCTACCAGCTTTTCGGCCTGTTGCCTGGTGATATTCATCGAAAAGATTCAGCTTGTCACTACGCCGGACATAATCTTCGTTATAAGGTCGTTAAACGTTGGGTTCAAAATAAAAAATAATCAAAAAATTAAAAAGGGCCGTAAATCTACGGCCCCGGGGTTTAGGTGTTTATTCAACGGCTTATTTGCTTAGGCGAAATAGTAACTCCTGAAGTATAATTCCAGTCGAAGCTGATCGAAGCAGATGTGACCACAATATTGCCTGTATAAGTCATTCCGTTTAAGGTGACGCTTAACGGATAAGTTCCGTTCTCAAGTGCTCTGGCGGGGTTTTGGGTATAATTGACATTAACTGAAACTGGTCCTTCGCCCGTAGTGCACACATCCGGCTCAACGATGTCAAGGAAGCCCATCGTAAAGTTGTTATTAACATCGACATAAGATGAAATATCAAGCCGGCTCGAGTTGCAATAACTATTAACGGTGGTCGCTGTAAAATAGATGTACGCCGTGTCGGCCTGTTTGTCTTCATGCAGGTAGGGTGTAAGCAAAATTTGATCGCCGGTAAAAGGATAAGTGGTATATTGAGGAACGTATACCGAATCGCTGACAGTGACAGTTGCTGCGAGCGTCTTCCCTCCCTCTGCGGTTCCTTTTATGGTGTAAGCACCCGACTTACTAAATACAAATATGGCTATGCCATTTACTGTTGACTCCGTATTGAAACCTGTTGGCGTTACACTCCATTTGACTGATGAGGGGTTCACGATACCATCCAGGGATATTGAGTCGGGCTGATTAATTTTAAGTGTCCTTTTGCCCTGTATGGTTTGTATATTTTGAGGGCTGTTGTCATCCAGTTTTTTGCACCCCTGTGTAATTGATAGGACGACTAAAAGTCCGGGTAAGAGGTAAATAAGGTTTTTCATATCCGATTAAATATTTAGCTTTTATATTCATAATCGGATCATCGGCTAGAAACGTTGGGTAAATTTTATCTTTTCAAAAAATAACATTCAGGCTTCTATCGGCTTGTTCATAATCTTATAAAAAAAGAAACCGCCCACGATGTAGAGCAGCACATCGACCCAATCGGCGATATACCGTTTCGATATAAGCGGTAAAAAAACCTCAAAAAGCAGGCCCACATAAACCACAATGAAGATCACCTGGCCGCGGGATTGCACATAACGATCATTTTTGAACAGGAAAATCCGCTGGAACCAGAGCCCAAGGTTAGCAATAACCGGAATAGCCACAGCATCGCCCGCATAACCATTGATGACTGGTAACGGGTGTCCAAGTATCCGCACCGACCAGGCAATGAGCCATATCATGCAGCCGGCAACAAACCATTTGTTCAGTAGCGTTTTCATTCAGGCGGCGAATAAGCTGATCAGGAACAGTATCAGGGTAATGAAGGCAAAAAAGGCAAGCTCCAAGTAATATATACCCCAGCGAAGGGAGTTAAAAAACTTCTTGGTTTGACGCGTCAGTTCGCGGTCGGATGGTTTCCGGGCGAAGTAATCATGGTCTTTTTTGATCTCTTTTTCGATCTTCTCTTCCACTTCACGGGGCATGCGCTGCGGTTCTATAAACTCTCCGCAATTAATGCAACGATCATCAACCCTGCCTTTCCACATGGTCCATTGCCCGCATTGCGGGCATTTTATCTCGCTCACCTGGCTCATTGTTCAAAATTACAGCAAAGTCAAAAAAATTGGGGATATCCTCCCCAGGATACCCCCATGAAATTTAACTTAACTCTCCCCTGTAATGGGAAAAGATCTTTACGAAGGTCGCTTATTGCTGACTGTCGTTATCAAGGGCTACGATCTTGTACGCCTTCTTGTTATTATTATCCCGTGTTTTCTGGTAGTAAATGCCATCTACCGAAACATAGTAAGTTTCATTGTTAAGCTTGATCTTCCGGCAATCGGGAGGCAGCTGATATACAAAATCGCCCACCTGGGGCTCAACAGCGGCGGTCCCTTGAGGAGTCGTGTTGAGTTCCCCGTCTTTCCCGGCAACCTGGTATACGACGGAACCGTCGTCACGGGTTACGGGCTGATAGTATACACCCTTATATTCGTAATATTGATCGCCGTTGATCACAATCGACTGTGCACCGTCAGGCAATGAATTTACAGCCGCGCCTACAGGAGGCTCAACAACGGTATATTGATCATCGTTATACTGGTAAAACAACCCGCCGCTGTAATAAAACATGGCATCGTCCCACCAAAAAGGATAATAACCCCACGGAAGGTAATCATAGCTCAAACCTAACCAGGGATAGTACAGGCTACCAAAATAACCTTGATTGTAGAAGTAGCCGCCGTGTCTGCCCCAGCCGTAGGCGCCATACCTGCCGCCATGACCGTAAACCTGGGCACCTACTCCACCGCTGACGTAACCACGATGAGCCATAACGGCTGCTCGTGAATTGACTCCGAAACCGATCCGTCCGCCATAATAGCTGCGCCGCGCAATAACGCCGGTCCTGCCCGCCGTTACAGCAGAACGCGACCTGTAACTCATGCGGGGATTGTAACTCATACGTGGACTATAATTGGTACGCGGATTATAACTCATACGCGGAGTAAAACTTGGTCTTGCTGCGGGGGCGCTAAAATGCCCGCCACCCGAAAAACCGCCGCCGGCATGACCGCCACCTCCCGAGAAGCCTCCCCCGCCGCCGCGATGCTGCGCCATAGCCGGCACCGCTGAAAAAATGCACACTGCCGCGATAAAGCCTGCATGTGCCAAATATTTATATATTGATCTCATTTTCTTATTATTTTATTATAATCACTTCTGCTTTGAGTCCGGAAAGTAAACAATGATGTGATATCACCGCGGTAAACGGCAGATAAATCACGGCGATAAACTATTTTTATCAGATACGAAAGGTATGCAGATAAAGATAAGAATGTTGCGGAGTGTGAGTTGAATATCCTGAGAAAAACGCCTTGCTTTTTGAAAGGCGCGTAAGTATTAATGCGGGCAACACCAGAAAAGAAAGAAGCAGAACAGTTTGTAAAATAGTCACAGGCACTCCGTTCTTATTTTCAATTACCGATTTAAAAACGCGTTGAAATAGCAGGGAATGAGACTCGGTTGCGGTATAGTCATTATGCAGCGCAACAGCGTGAACATGACCCGGCAATATTTCGTGTCCGCCTGATGATCGGTAATCATGTTGGGGTAAATACAAAACGTAGGTCAAGGCAATTAAAAGATACCCCGCCATAAGCGAGAGGATGAGTATCTTTTTTGTTATCTCCTTATCCTTTTTCATTACACCGATTTTCAACATATAAATATACGTATTTGTTATTAAAATAGTTTAAAAAGCTCATTTTTTAATTGTGTCCGCGTTTTCAATTGACACAAATATGACTTTCAAGACAAGCTCATCAGACCATTGTGCTGTAGCTGATTAAAATAAAGCATACAGGTTATTTGTTTTTATGATCATGCCCGACTAAACCGTAATAAAATTGATATAAACTTTCTCGCCGATTTAGCTTAATTTCAGCGCAGTTTATTATCAATCGTATGAAAAAATTCTGCCTGCTGGCAATAGCCACATTATTTACATCCCTTGCTTTTGCCCAGTTTGATAACAAGGAAAAGCCTATTTTTTATGCCATTTCATTCCCGAATGCTGTACATCACGAGGCCGAGATCGTAATGACCATCCCGCAAACCTCGGGTATTTTGTGGCTTCGCATGAGCCGGTCGTCAGCAGGAAGATATGCCACACACGAGTTTGGTAAGAATATCTACAATGTGAAGGCATTCAATGTTGACGGCACACCGCTGGAGATCAAACAGGTTGAAGGCGATGTTTACGAGATCGCCGATCATGGTGAAACCGTAAAGGTAAGCTATACGCTTTTCGGCAACTGGACCGACGGCACTTATACCTGTATCGATCCGAGTCATGCACACCTGAACATGCCGGCTACCTTTATGTGGGTTGTTGGCGAGGATAAAAGAGAACTGAAATTTGAATTTAATGATCTGGACAAATACGGCTGGAAAGTGGCTACCCAGCTTAAGCATGTGGGCGACAACATTTACAGCGCACCCAATATGCAGTATATGATGGACAGCCCGACCGAGCTTTCCGCATTTAAGGAAACAAGCTGGGAGGTGAACAATAACGGTAAGGACGAAAAGATCAACCTGACCGTGCATTCGGACGACGACCAGGCCACGATCGATAATTTTGCCAAAATGGTTCAGCGCCTGGTGCTCGAAGAAAAAGCGGTATTCGGTGAGCTGCCAACTTATGATTATGGCGAGTACACCTTCCTGGACGATGTATACCCGACCAATTCGGGCGATGGCATGGAGCACCGGAATTCGACCTGTATCGTGCAAACCGTTCCGAAGGTTGCGGGCAATGAAGTGAGGCTGCTGAGCACTTTTGCTCATGAGTATTTCCACAGCTGGAATGTAAAACGCATTCGTCCAAAATCAATTGAGCCTTTCAATTTCGAACACGCCGATATGAGCAGCGAACTGTGGTTTGCCGAAGGCTTTACCCAGTATTACGGCGAACTGCTGCTGGTACGAGCCGGGTTTCACACCCCTGAGGAATACACCCGCACTCTGAGCGGACTCATCAACCAGA
>DASZWG010000244.1:0-10379 GCA_035546675.1 Mucilaginibacter sp.
GTAAAAGTGGCACGGCCGCCACGCCGTTCAGCACGGCAGCATAAACCAGCGCCTGCACCGGGTTAATGCCAACAAAATTGATCATGAGACCTATTATGGTGGCAATGGTGATGACGCCATAAAAACCGTGTGCGTGTTTTAGTTTCAGGTTGAGGCTGGCGTTCCAGTTAAACGCTTCGGATACCGCATAAGCCGCCGATCCCGATAATACGGGCACTGCCAGCAAACCGAGACCGATGATACCTATGGCAAATATCAGCTTGGCCCATAGTCCTGAGTCAGGGAACGTTCGCACCAATGGCTCAAGCGCCCGCGCTGCGTCAGCCGCATCGGTCACATTTTTTATACCGTGCTGGTGCAATACCGTAGCGCCTACCAGCAATATACACCAGGTAGTGATCTCGGAAATGAGCATGCCGACATTGTTATCGAAGCGCATACGCCTGATGATCACTTTATCGACCATCGGGCGCTCACCTATATTCAGGTTATTTTCCTTTTGCTCTTCCACTTCCTGCGAGGCTTCCCAGAAGAACATGTACGGCGAAATGGTAGTCCCCAGTACACCGGTAATGATAAACAGGAAGCCAAAGCTGAATTCGAAATGGGGGATGAATGTCGCCTTGAGCACCGTGAGCCAGGGCTGTTTTACGATAAAGGCTGTAACCGGGTATGCGATCAAAGCCAGCGCCAGCCATTTCAGGATGCGCGAATAAACCTTGTAATTCGTAAATATTTCGAGTATGAGGATGATCGCCGTAAACAGCAGGGTAAGCAGCGCCAGCGGGGCGGCAGGCACGAGCAGGCGGGCCGATGACGCCATAGCGCCGATATCGGCGCCAATGTTGATCGTATTGGCCACAATGACTAAGCTGAGTACGGCATAGAGCACGGTTTTATTGTAATGTTCCTTGACTACGGCCGCAATGCCCTTTCCCGTAACCAGGCCTATGCGGGCGCACGCCTCCTGCACTGCCGCCATGAACGGGAGCATGTACAGGGCTGTCCACAATAGTCCGTAACCGAATTGCGCGCCGGTTTGCGTGTAGGTAGCTATACCCGACGGATCATCATCAGCGGCGCCGGTAGTGAGACCGGGACCCAGCAGGGTAAAAAACTTCCAGAATCTTTTTTTCGGGCGTTTAGGTTTGATGTCGGATTGCATGCAATGTGTGCTTATAATAAAGATAGATAACCTTATTGGCAATCAGGGTATAAAAGTTATACCATGCTGATAATGTTTTAAAGGAGCATAAAAATCTGGTAACAGATCGTGACCGGCGTCAGTTTTAAGGCTGATAATTGTCATCAGAACTGAGAATTCCATAACTTTATTTTGAAGAGGATTTTGGATAGCAAAAATGAAACGAAAGGACACTAAAGGTTTGCGCAGTACCGAGCTTAGCTGGCCGAAGAAGCTGCTGCTCGCAGCTTTGATCGCAATCCTTATCGGAATGCTTGTTTTTGCGGGGATCAAAGTTTATGAATGATCCATCACCAGCACGGCGGCTCCCTCGATCTTGCCCGAACGGAACTGAGCGATAGCCTCGTTGGCTTCCTTGAGCGGGAAGAGCGTAGTTTCGGTGTGTACCGGGATATCTTTCAAAATACTAAAGAAATCCGTCCCGTCCCGGCGGGTCAGGTTGGCAACGGATTTGACCATTCTTTCGCCCCACAGGATATCGTATGGAAAGGACGGGATATCGCTCATGTGTATTCCCCCGCAAATCACGTTGCCGCCCTTGTCGGTATTTTTAAGCGCCGCCGGAACAAGCTCGCCCACTGGGGCAAAGATAATAGCGGCATCGAGCACTTCGGGCGGACTGTCGTTGCTGCCGCCGGCCCAGGCAGCGCCCATTTTGCGGGCAAATTCCTGTCCTTTAACATCGCCGTCTTTGGTAAAGGCAAATATCTTTTTCCCCAGCGCTACGGCTACCTGTGCAATAATGTGCGCCGCAGCGCCGAATCCGTATAAGCCGATATTTTTTGCATCGCCTCCGGCCATTTGATACGAGCGAAAACCGATCAGCCCGGCACAAAGCAGCGGCGCTGATGCCGGTTTGGAATAAGTGTCAGACAGATGAAAACAATACCTCGCATCAGCCACGGTGTATTCGGCATAGCCGCCATCGATGGTGTAACCGGTAAAACGCGCATTTTCGCACAGGTTTTCTTTACCCGAACGGCAATATTTACAATGGCCGCAGGTATAGCCCAGCCAGGGCACGCCAACCAGGTCGCCGGGTTTTATACCCGTAACATCATTACTGGTTTTTACGGCATGCCCGATGATCTCGTGCCCGGGGATAAGCGGCAGTTTGGGTTCGGCCAGTTCGCCGTCGATCACATGCAGGTCGGTACGGCAAATGCCGCAGGCCGTAACTTTGATCAATACCTGGCCAATTCCCGGCCGGGGCAACGGCAATTCTCTATAAACCAAAGGTTGTCCGACCTTTTCGAACACCATGGCGAACATCGTTTGAGGCAGTTCCATATTTGTAAAATTACCGGGACCGGAAAATGTTTTGTTGAAAAAGCTGTTCAAATATACAGTTGGCAATCCTGATGGTGAATAAATTCCTGGTATGACTTTCATCACAATTCATATTGATAGCGGTCATTTGTTTTCACAGCAGGTTCGGCAAAATTTGTATCAGGACACTTATTCTCTGAGATCATGAAACGAATCCTCATACTGACCGATTTTTCAGCCATTGCCGATAATGCCGCGCATTATGCACTGAAGCTGGCTTATCATTTACATGCCGATGTTGTATTGTCTCATATCAGCCCCGTCATCGCAGCGGTATCGGGGGAAGAAGAGGAAGCGATAAAAGATGACGATATTAGTGAAAGATTCGATGAACTGTGCAAAAAGTACAGGCAATTGCTGCACGACATGGATCATGATGAACCTGAACTGGTTTGTACGATCAGATCGGGCAGTATAGGCGGTAATACTGAGGAAGCTGTGAAACAAGGGAAGATCGACCTGGTTGTAATGGGTTGCCACCAGTACACCGATTTCCCCGATTTTCTTTACGGCGACCATGTAAAAGAAGTGATAGAGCATGCTTCGTGCCCCGTTTTGCTGGTTCCGGAAGAGGCGAAATTTAAGGACCTTAAAGGCATATTTTATGCTACCGACCTGAGGTATTGCGATATTCAAGCCGTACAGTTGCTGTCGGATATAGCAAAGCCTTTTGGCGCAAATGTATCATTGCTGCATGTGTGCGCATCCGGGCTGCCCGAACTGGATAAAGAAGACGCCATTTCGATCTTCCTCGATACCATATCGTCACAAATCCGGTACCCAGGTGTAAATTATAATAATATGGGATACGCTGATGCCGAAACTGCCATAAATTTACTGGTCGAAATGAATGACATGGATATGCTGGCCATATCGTACCGTAAATATCATTTCTTCAGCCAGGTATTTAAAGGATGCCTGACCAAAAAAGAAGCAGCGTATACACGCATACCGCTTGTAGTTATACCCATATCATAAACCAAACATAATGGATGAACCAACTAAATCAGAGATCGTTTTCCTCGAAGGACCCCAATCCAGGTGGAAAGAGTTCAAATTCGCTTTTTACACCCTGTTCGAATTTATTAACGGTTTCAGGGCCTTGCATTTCCTGGGGCCGTGCATTACCATTTTTGGTTCGGCAAGGTTCAAAGAGGATCACCCTTATTATGAACTGACGCGCAAAGCGGCCGCCGAATTTGCCAAACTGGGTTTTACCATCCTGACGGGCGGAGGCCCCGGCCTGATGGAAGCTGCAAACCGGGGCGCACATGATGTGAAAGGGCGCTCGGTGGGTTGTAATATCCAGTTGCCGATAGAACAAAAGCCCAATCCTTACCTGGATAAATGGGTTTACATGAAACACTTTTTTGTCCGCAAGATCCTGCTGGTCAAATACTCATTTGCATTTGTGGTAATGCCCGGCGGTTACGGCACCATGGACGAGTATTTCGAAGCGCTCACGCTTATTCAAACTCACAAGATCGATGATTTCCCGGTCATTATTTTTGGAAAGGAGTATCACAAAGAGTTGCTTAACCATATTGAACAAATGCGGCGGAATGCCACTATCAGTCCCGGCGACGATCATTTGTTCCTGGTTACAGACGATATCGAAGAAGCGGTAAACCTGATCGTCGAAAAAAGCATCAAGCAATATGGCCTGCAACCCAAACCAAAGGTAAAACCTTTCAAATGGTTGTTTGAGCACGAATAAGGGCTTCAGCAATCCGCGAACTTACCTCGAATCCGTATTGAACAAAAATTCCGGTCTGTCCTGCTTAAGAATGGATACGTCAAGATGTTCCTGGCTTTGTATTTTTACCCTCAGCGCTTCCATTGCGCAAGGCTCGCCATGAACAAGAAAGACGCGCTTTGGCTTATTCTGAAAACTGCTGAGCCAATGCATCAGTTCGCCCTGGTCAGCATGGCCCGATAGCCCGGTTATTTCGCTCACCTGTATTTCGACGGGGAAAAATCGCCCGTGCATTTTTAGCTCGTGGGTTTGGTTCATCAAGGCCCTGCCGCGCGTGCCCTCGGCCTGGTACCCCACCAGGACGATGGTACTGTCGGGGTTGCCGATGTCTTGTTTCAGGTATTCAAGAATCCGCCCGCCGGTGATCATTCCGCTGCCGGCCAGTACGATCTTGCTCCCCTTCTGATTGATGATCTCTTCCGTGCCCTGGTAATCCTGGTTAATGGTTATCCCCCTGAACATTGCGTCACATTCATTTTCGCTGATGGTCAGCCAGTCCGGGTATTTCTGTAAAACCTTACTGGCCGCCGCTGCCATCGGGCTGTCGAGGTAAACAGGTACCCATGCGGGTATCTTATGCTGTTGTGTCAGCCTGTAAAGAATGTGGATGATGTCCTGGGCTCGGCCCACCGCAAAACAAGGGATAAGTATATTGCCATGCCGTTCCAGCGTTTCATTAACGATGCGCGCCAGCGCTTCGCCGGTATCCTCTTTCGGGTGCAGGCGGTCGCCGTAGGTCGATTCCATCACCACGTAATCAGCCTCTTTCGGATGGGTGGGCGTGTGAAGCAATTCGGAATGGGTACGCCCGATATCGCCCGAGAATACGATCGTTTTTCCATAGCAGATCACTTTTGCTGAACATGCACCAGGGATGTGCCCGGCGGTAAAAAACCGGAAACTTATATAATCATTCAGAGTATACCGTTCGTTCAGCTCAACCGTTACAAAGTGGGGCAGAACGGCTTCCACATCGCCCGTATCGTAAAGCGGTTTGGCCGGATGGTGTTTGCTGTAACCATGCCGGTTGGCTTTTTCGGCGTCTTCTTCCTGCAGTTTGGCAGTATCTCTTAATACAATTTCGGTCAGATCCCTTGTAGGCTTACTCATGTATATCTTGCCTTTGTAGCCATTTTTCACCAGCAAGGGCAGGTACCCGCAGTGATCGAGATGTGCATGCGTCAGGATGATGGCATCGATGGATGATGCATCGATTGGCAGCGGCTCCCAGTTTCGCTCACGAAGTGTTTTGAGGCCCTGGAACAGCCCGCAATCGATCAGTAGTTTAAATCCCGGGGTTTGCAGCAGATGTTTGGAGCCGGTCACAGTTTCTGCAGCCCCCAGCGACTGCAGGTAAACGGCATTTTCGGTACTCATAATATCAGGTTTAATGAATTACAAACCTAAAAGTATGGATTAAGCATGAGATTGACGAATATCATGATTTACCGTGACGGGCATCATGGCAAGCTGTGCTTTTGCTGCGGAAATTTGAGTAAATAAACATTAAACACTTATTGTCATGTCAAACCTGGTAAGATCAAATGATCTTTCGTCATTAAGGTCGATGATGGAAGATGTGTGGAACAACAAGTTCTTCAACGTTCCGTTTTTCAATACCGATTTCCCGGCTGTCAATGTTCTCGAAAAGGATGATCATTACGAGCTGGAAGTATCTGCGCCCGGTTACAACAAAAAGGATTTCAAGGTGATGGCTGATAACGGCATGCTGACTATCAGCGCCGAAAACAGCAGCGAGAAGAAGGAAGAGAGCGAAAATTATACCCGCAGGGAATTTTCACGTTCTTCTTTCACGCGTTCGTTCACCCTTCCCGAAAATGTGGCCGGCGAAGACATAAAAGCCAAATACCAGGATGGCCTGCTGAGGATCGATCTTAAAAAGACGACCAAAAGCCTGCCAAAGGGTAAGGAGGTAAAGGTGGATTAATAGTTTGAAACGATAATGCCTGCCCTTATACCGGTTACGAATGGTATAAACGGCAGGCATTATTACGCGGTAGTTTTTTACAAATGAATATTAATTAAAAATATATGAAGATTCTGAAGGGAAAGATCGCCCTGGTAACGGGGGCGGGTTCGGGGATAGGCAAAGCTATCGCCATGCTTTTTGCATCGGAAGGAGCAAAGGTGGTGCTTATAGATATGCTGCAGGAGAATATAGAAGCTGTACAGGGCGAGATAGCCCAGAATGGCGGTACGGCATCCTGTTTTGCAGCTGATGTATCGAAAGAGGCGGATGTTAAACTGATGATAAAATATGCGCTGAGTACTTATGGTACCCTGCACATCCTGGTGAACAATGCCGGCGTAATGGACAATTTCACTCCCATTATCGATGTAAGTGACGAACTGTGGCAAAAAGTTATTGGTGTGAACCTGAACGGCGCGTTTTATGCCTCGCGCGAGGCGGCAAAGGTCTTTTTAAAGCAAAAAGAAGGTAATATGATCAATATCGCCTCGATCGGCGGGTTGTTTGGTGGCCGCGCCGGTACGGCCTATACCGTATCAAAACACGGGCTGATAGGTCTTACTAAAAGTATAGGCTACCAATATTTGGGCAAGGGTATTCGCTGCAATGCCATAGCTCCCGGCGGAGTAAATACCAATATTACAAAAGGAATGGAACCCAATCCCTTTGGTTTTGAAAGAATGCAGTCGGGCACTGCTAATATACCCGAAGCAGCCAACCCCGACCAGGTCGCGCAACTGGCGCTTTTCCTGGCATCCGAAAATTCAAGCTATATCAATGGCACGGTTATCACTGCCGACGGTGGGTGGACGGCCTATTAACACTAATCGATTAAAACAAAAAACCCGCTGTTTACGGCGGGTTTTTGTTGACGATACGTGGTTCACATCCATTTGGCTGCGAATTCATTGAACTGGTGCCGCAACTCATTGATCATTTTTTCTTCGGTTTGATACTGATCGTATAAACTATTGTTCTGCTCAACCAGGCCTTCGTCAACAAATCCAGCAGAATCCTGCGCCTCCGATCCTATGTCCCATTCATTATCGCTGATCAGGTGTTTCAGTTCATCGATCTTTTCCCGGTGAATAATAAACTGATCCTGGAAATATTCAATACCTTCAGATACCTCATGCCCGGTATTATCCGCGGCGATATCTTCCAGCGTTTTTTGTAATACTTTCAGATCTTCTTCATAAAATTCCAGTGCCTTCAGCCAGTCGTTACCCGAGTGAGTGAGGTGCTTAATATTAACCTGTTCCATTTGTTCTACTTTTTAAGGTTCAACAATTTAAAATACCGGCATCGATGGTACCGGCGAAGGGTAGATCAGCAGGGGCACGCTCGTAAGTTCTGTGATCTTCCGGGTTTCGCTTAACCCCAAAAGCCTGTTCAGGAAACCCCTGTGCCGGTGTACCATCACAAGCATATCGAAATCGACATTTTCATTAAGCCAGATTAGACCGCCTTTTACACGGTCGTTGGTTACGCTCCGGTAATAAATATGCGGGTAGGGTATCTTGTTCGTCACATCTCTCAGGAACTCTTTCACGTACTTTCCTTTTTCAGAATTTGATGCACTTTCAGCATCAATATGTGACAACATGATATCGGCCGAAAAGTAAGCAGCCAGGCCCGATACAGAATTGATCACATCCAGGTCCGAATTATCGAGATCGGTGGCAAAGGCTATCTTCCTGATCTTATCGAACGCATAATGTTCGGGTACCATCAGAACGGGTACTTTTACTTTATCGATGATCTCCAGCACATGATTGCCGGTCATGAAACCACTTACGCCGTTTTGATGGCTGCCGATAACACAAAGAACGATCTCCTTATCAGCCGACAGATCACCCAGGTTCAAAGACGCGACTGCCGGTGTCGATACCGACGTTATTCCGGGCCTGAACCCGGCCTCAGATGTGAGGGGCCATTCCTGTTTCAGTTTCTCTTCCAGCTTTGATAATTCCTTATTGCTGTCATTGCGTATTTCGGAGAGATCTTCCATCGGCCAGTTCAAAAAAGTGGCAAAATTAGGTTCGGTGTAAGGCACCGGGAACGAATGGTACAGTACAACATCGGCCCGGATGTATTGCGCCAGCCTGACAGCATAACGTGCCGCCTGTTCTGCTCTTTCCGAGAAATCCGTTAACACCGCGATCTTTTTCATGGCTTTCGGGTTTTAAATTGCTTTGATGTAAAATTGGCCATTTCGCCTGTCCCTGCTCATGATGCCCGGCATACAATAAAGTGATCGTAGTCATTATCAATAATTACCGGTAAGTGCGCTCAATCAGCACGATACATGACCGCTATCATTATTTGGGCGCAACTTAAATCCAAAATTTGTTTAACTATTCGAACAGATCGATATGGAAAAGTACATCAAAAAGTTCAGCGAGATCACCATGAAGGATATTGCTGAAGTGGGCGGTAAAAATGCCTCGTTAGGCGAAATGGTCAATACCCTTGTTCCGAAAGGTATACTGGTTCCCGACGGATTTGCGGTTACCGTTGCCGCTTACAAATATTTTATAAACCAAAATGGCCTTGGCGAACCGCTGGCTATGCTGATGCAAAGCCTGGACAGGAAAACCTATTCCAACCTTGACGACGTGGGCAGACAGGCCCGCACACTGATCTTGCGAAGCCCCGTTCCGAACGACCTGAAGATGGCCATTACGGATGAATACGATTATTTGTTTGATAACGATGAGCCGGCGGTAGCTGTGCGCAGCAGTGCCACGGCCGAGGATTTGCCGAATGCAAGTTTTGCCGGTCAGCATGAATCATACCTGAATATCAGGGGTCATATGGCGCTGGTCGATGCTGTGAAACGCTGTTTCGCCTCGCTGTATACCGGCAGGGCCATTAAATACCGTGAGGATAAAGGATTTGCCCACGATAAGGTTTTTCTTTCAGTCGGGGTGCAGGCCATGGTGCGGTCCGACCTGGGCTGCTCGGGTGTTGGGTTTACGCTTGAGCCCGAATCCGGTTTTCGCGATGTGGTGCACATTGCCGGTGTTTGGGGTTTGGGCGAAAATATCGTCCAGGGAACCGATACGCCCGATGAATTCCTGGTTTTTAAACCAATGCTAAAAAAGGGCCTGCAAGCCGTCATCCAAAAGAACCTGGGCAGCAAAAGTAAAATGATGGTGTATGCCGATGAAGATGATGACCGTGAAAGCACTGTTAACAGGGATACACCGGCCGATTTGAGGGAGAAATTTGTGCTGACGGAAAAAGAGGTGGAGAAGCTGGGTCACTGGGGATTGATACTTGAGGATCATTATGGTAAGCCCATGGATTTTGAATGGGCAAAAGACGGGCTGAATCACCAGTTGTACCTGATACAGGCGCGCCCCGAAACGGTGCACAGCCAGAAAAAGAAAATACAGCTCGAAACTTATACGCTAACGCAAAAAGGCACGATACTGACCAAAGGCGAAGCCGTGGGCAGCAAGATAGCCAGCGGCACAGCGAGGATCATTTTTTCGCCCGATGAGATGGAAAAGCTGAAACCGGGAGATATTCTGATAACGGATACGACCAGCCCCGACTGGGACCCTATATTGAAAATGGCCGGAGGTATAGTAACGAACAAAGGCGGGCGTACCAGCCATGCCGCTATCATAGCCCGGGAACTCGGTGCCGCAGCGATTGTCGGTACTGAAAATGCCACCAGCGTGATCAGGGATGGCGATGAGGTGACGATCGACTGCAGCGAAGGCAAGACGGGGAAAATTTACCGGGGCAGGCTGCAATGGAAAGAAAGCATAACGGATTATGACGACATCAGGATACCAGAATCTCCCAAGCCCGAACTGATCATTGCGGACCCGGAAAAAGCATTTGAATTGTCCTTTTTCCCGAATTACGGTGTCGGGCTGCTCAGGCTGGAGTTCATTATCAATAATTCGGTGCAGATACACCCGATGGCTTTGGTCAGATTCGATAAGGTGACCGATACTGCGGACAGGGCGAAAATAGAAGAGATGACTAAACATTACCCGGATAAGGAAGCCTATTTCGTCGACAAACTTTCACAAGGGGTGGCCACTATTGCGGCAGCATTTTACCCGAAGGAAGTGATCGTA
>DASZWG010000245.1:0-3682 GCA_035546675.1 Mucilaginibacter sp.
ATATCGTTTTGATCGATGAGATCAACCGGGCTCCGGCAAAAACACAGTCGGCGCTGTTCGAGGTAATGGAGGAAAGGCAGATCACCATTGACGGGCAGAATTATAAAATGGAGGAACCTTTTATCGTGCTGGCCACCCAAAACCCGATAGAACAGGAAGGAACCTATCGCCTGCCCGAGGCGCAGCTCGACAGGTTCCTCTTCAAGATCGAAGTAAAGTATCCTTCGCTTGAAGAGGAGATATCCATCATTACACAGCAGCATCAGAAAAAGACCAGCGATCAGCTGGCCGATATTTCACCGGTACTTACCCGGGCTGATATCATATCGCTGCGCGAACAGGTAAGAGGGCTGCATGTCGAAAACAAGATATTAGAATTTGTGGCAAAGATCATCCAGGAGACGCGCAACAATAAATCCGTATTCCTGGGGGCATCGCCGCGTGCGTCGCTGGCGGTCATCAATGCAGCCAAAGCGCTTGCTGCCATCCGCGGCCGCGATTTTGTAACGCCAGATGATATCGTTTGGGTTATCCCGGTGGTGCTACGGCATCGTATCATGCTTACCCCGGATAAGGAAATGGAAGGCGTAAGCCCGGATGAGGTGGTAAAACAGATCGTTCAAAAAATTGAAGTCCCGCGATAAGTGAAAAAGATTTACAGGCTGTTTTATAAAGATCTTTTCCTCACCAACAGGCTCTTTGCGCTGGTGATCGCCTGTGTAATATTTTTTGTTTTTTCATTCTTTTTCCCATGGCTGGGCATTCTTCCGCGCCTCGCCTTCTGGACGCTGCTTTTTCTTTTGTTTACCGACATGCTTTTACTCTACAGCACGTCAAAGGGGGTTTTTGCCAAACGTCTTGCACCTGAACGCCTGAGCAATGGCGACGATAATGAACTGAGTATTTATATCGAAAGCCAATATCCTTTCAATATCAGCGCCGGCATTATCGACGAGATACCTGTTCAGTTCCAGCGCCGCGATATCTGGTTCCGCACAATCCTCAAACCCCGGCAAAATAAGCTGATCAGTTACCAGTTGCGGCCAACCAAGCGTGGCGAATACGAATTTGGGGCCATCCGGGTGTATGTGAGCTCACCCCTGGGCCTGGTCAGGCGGAGGTATAACTTCGGGCAGGCCGAAATGCTGCCGGTGTACCCGTCGTTTTTGCAGATGCGGAAGTATGAGCTGATGGCGATATCGAACAGGCTGAATGAATTTGGCATCAAAAAGATCAGAAGGCTGGGGCACAGCCTTGAGTTCGACCAGGTGAAGGCATACGTGGCCGGGGATGATTTCCGCACCATCAACTGGAAGGCCACTGCCCGTCACGGAAGCCTGATGACCAACCTGTATACCGACGAGAAATCGCAGCACGTATATTGTGTGATCGATAAATCGCGGGTAATGAAGATGCCCTTTAACGGGTTAAGCCTTTTAGATTATGCGATCAATGCCAGCCTGGTGTTATCGAACGTAGCGCTGCTGAAGGAGGATAAAGCGGGCCTGATCACTGTAGCCGAAAAATTAGGTTCTGTAGTGCCTGCCGACAGGCGGCCCATCCAGATGAACCGTATCATGGAAGTGCTGTATAAGGAGAAGACACGATACTTAGAGACCAATATGGAACTGTTGTATGCCACTATTCGCAGTGTGCTGAAGCAGCGCAGTTTAGTGGTATTTTTTACCAATTACGAAAGCACGTCGTCCATGGAGCGTCAATTACCATTCCTGAAAAGGATAGCTAAGTTCCACTTGCTGCTGGTAGTGTTTTTTGAGAATACCGAATTAACCAAACTGAGTGAAGAGCCTGCCGCGAATGTAGAGGATATTTATATCAAAACCATCGCCGAGAAATTTGCTTACGATAAGAAGCTGATCGTAAAGGAACTTGCCCGGCACGGCATACAGTCTATTCTGAGCGCTCCCGAAAACCTGACGGTGAATACAATTAACCGGTACCTGGAACTGAAAGCAAGGCAAAAAATTTAATGGTGAATAGTGAGCAGTGAGTGGTCAATTTTTTGTGTTACAAACCACCGGCCGTGAATCATTCTTTCCATTCACTATTGACTATTCACTCTTCAAGTACCGGGCAGCATCAGGTGGTGCGTCGGGAGTTTAACGTCAGCTTCGCGCAGGTCTTTCACGATCTTTTCCTGCAGCTTGATCTTGGTGGTAAAATAATCTTTGGCGTTCACCCATACCCTTACGGTAAAGCGAATTCCGTCCAGTTCAAGGGCGATTACGCCAACCAGCGGCGCGGGTTTGTGAAGAATGGCAGGGAATGTTTTAATGCCTTTTTCGATAATATCCTTTACCTGGTCTACTTCGACAATGTACCCCAGCTTCAGCTCAAAATCGATGCGGCGCTTACTTTCGCGATTGATATTGACGATCACCTCGTTGAAAAGCTTGCCATTGGGTATGATCACCGTTCGGTTATCGTAGGTCAATACCACAGTATAAAAAAGCTGTATGGATGTTACAACGCCTTCCTGTCCCTGGGCGATGATATCGTCCCTGACCTCGAAAGGTTTCAGCAGCAATATAAGTACACCGCCTGCAAAATTTTGAAAGGTTCCCGATAAGGCCAAACCGGCAGCAACGCCGAATGCTCCGATAATGGTACTAAACACGGTCAGTTCGAAACCGATGATCCGGAATACGAGAAGCAGCAGCAGGATATATAGCCCGGTAATGACAAGGCTTTGAAAAAATGGCCTGAGCGAGGAGTGAACATGGTCCCGGGCCATGCGTGCTTTTAACCGTTTCCTGATAATCCTGATAAACCAAAAGCCTAAGATGAAGACAATTAATCCGAAGGCGTAGTTTTGGCTGTTCTCAACAAGCCAAATATGGAACTGGTGGTAGAATTCTTCCGGCTTCATGTATGAAGCCAAAAATAAGGAATAAATTAGTTACCGTAGATGGCTACGAATAATTCGGGTCCTTTAATGAACACCCAATCCCATAACTGGGCTTTTAAATGTTTCGTTTTGTTTTGTAATGTTTTCATATTGCAGATGCCCTTGATAATTCAAATCCTGTGCCGCTTATCTCTTTTAGGATCTTCAATACAAAAATAAGCCCCTAAAAGCCGTTTAGTCACAAAAATTAATCATTTGATTAACAAATGACGCTCCGTTTACGGGCGCATGACAAACGGATGGTTCAGAAAAAAAGAAAACCCTGTCTGTTATTTCAGACAGGGTTTTCTTTAAGTTATAAGTCCTGAGTATTAAGTTTTGAGCTGAAATTTTACTCAAAACTCGTTACCCGGACCCGGGTACTGACATGCTTACATCATGCCGCCCATGCCACCCATCGGGGGAGCACCTGCGCCTGCTTTTTCATCTTCAGGCTCATCGGCAAGGATACACTCGGTGGTCAGCAGCATGGCTGCGATAGAAGCTGCATTTTCCAGCGCTACACGTGCAACCTTGGTCGGGTCGATCACACCGGCACCGATCAGGTTTTCGTATTTGTCTGAGCGGGCATTATAACCATAATCGCCTTTGCCTTCTTTTACCTTCTGAACCACGATAGAACCTTCTATGCCTGCGTTTTCGCAGATCTGGCGTAAAGGTTCTTCAATAGCGCGGCGGATGATAGCGATACCGGTATTTTCGTCTTCGTTGTCGCCTTTCAGGTTAGCCAGTGCGTCAACTGCACGGATAAAT
>DASZWG010000246.1:0-3159 GCA_035546675.1 Mucilaginibacter sp.
AACAATCACAAATGCAAGCAGTATGAGCAATACCATTTCAGTGGATAACAGCGTCACGATCTGCGTTACGGATGCACCGAGCACTTTGCGTACACCGATTTCTTTAGTACGCTGACCGGTAGTATAAATCGCCAGACCTAACAATCCGAGACAACTGATCAACACCGATAATCCGGTAGCCCAGTTCAACAGGGTTGAAGTATGTTCTTCCTGTCCGTAAAACTGTTCTATCGATTTGTCATAAAACTGGTAATTGAAATCATCATCGGGGTACATTTCTTTCCAAACTTTTCCCATAGCAGCTACTGTTTTCTGCCAGTCCATGCTGCCGGCAGTTTCAGGTTTTAAAGCAACATGGATCGTGCTCGTCTGATAATTATCGCTGTTATTGCTTGCCTGTATAACCAGTGGACTTATGGGAGATTGGAGCGAGTGTGTATAAAAATCTCCAACCACGCCAACAATGCTCATATTTTTGGTGCCGTTTAGCCTTTCGAGCTCTTTACCGATAGCTTTCTGAGGATTTGTAAAGCCAAGTATTCGGGCGTATTTATCATTAATTACCACTGAGTTAGATGTATCTCCCGCCTGTATATCGCGGCCGGCAAGTATTTTAATATGATACAAATTGATGTAGTTTTCATCGCCCCATTTCAATTCAACAGGCGTTGTGATCTCTTTTTTACCGTCTTTATAGATTGCCGTAGTAGCACTGGTTCCGCCAGATGACGGCGGCTCAAAGCCGACACTAACCAGCGCTACGCCGGGTAGAGCCCGCAGCTTGTTTGCTAATACCTTGTTCTTGGCCACAGTACGAACTTTATATGGTGTCTCGACAAAAACAATAGCGTCCTTTTTAAAGCCCAGATCCTTATGCAGGGCATAATAAATTTGTTTGCTGACCAGCAGGGTAGCCATGATAAAAAACTGGGCGATGACGAACTGTGATACGGTTAGCGATTTCCGCAGCCATGCATTCCTCGTTTTGTGACTGTTGCTTTGCACCTGGTTTTTGAGTACAAGAACAGGCTTGTAGCCCGACAATATGAGCGCAGGATAAAAGCCGGATAAAATGCTGACCGTCACTGTCAAAATAAGCAGGAACAGAAAAATATCAGGCTGGTGTATAAAATCGGCCTTAACTCCAGGTGCAATGAAACTTGAGAATAGCTTTAGGATCAGCGGTGTTAAACACATCGAAATGATTACTGCAAAAAGCGTAACCAGGAAAGTCTCGCTTAAAAACTGTATAATCAATTGTATACGGCTGCTGCCCATTGTTTTCCGGATACCAATCTCTTTCGCCCGCTGGGCAGCCTGTGCCGTGGTCAGATTGATAAAGTTGATACAGCCCAGTATCAATAAGAAACCGGCTATGCCCAAGAACAGGTACGACTTGGTTTTGCTGGCGGGGCTGCTGTAATCAAAGGTTCCATAAGTTTGATCGAAATGGATATCCTTTAACGGCTGAACCGTAAAAGATTGGGATCCGCCGTTTTTGATGTCTTCGGGAGAAGGTGGGTTATACTTTTTTAACAGGGCATTTACTTGCTTTTGTATATGGGTCGGCGAAACGTGCGGAAATAATTTAATAAAAACCTCGGATGCAGAATTGGTGCTTCCCCATTGATCCAGACGAAGATCGTTACCAAGCCTCGTTTTAGGCGCCGCTGAACTAAACGAGATAAAATCGTGACAAGAAAAATCGGTATTTTCTTTTATGGTTTGAACAATGCCTGTTACCGTTGTTTTCAGCGTGTCATAGGTTATTACCTTGCCGATCATCTGATCATAGGTAAGCGAAGGAAAATAAAGCTTTGCCCTGTCTGACGTAAGCACAACATGATACGGCTCGTTCAATGCAGTGGAAGATGAACCGGCAAGCCAAACATAGTGGATTATCTTAAAATAATTCTGATCGGCCAGGGTTATTCTATCCTGTGCTTTAAACTTTTTGAGATCGTTGCGGTTGCCGGGTATAGTTACATCGGGGCTTAATGTATACAGAGGCGCGGTTACTTCAACACCGGTCACCTGGTTTTTTATCGCTTCGGCCAGCGGCCCGCAAACCCCATAGCTATGGCTCTCATTACCCTGAAATTTGAAGTTACTCACTACACGAAATATCCGGTCGCTGTCTTTGTGGAATTTATCGAACGTAAAATCATAATGCACGATCAAATAGATAACCAGCGATGTGCTGATGCCTATTGAAAGTCCGATTATATTGATCAGCGTAAAAACCTTGTGCTTCCAGAAGCTGCGAAAGGCGATTTTGATATAGTTCTTTATCATGTCGGGCAAATTTTTTGGATAAAAAACTCTCAAACTAACCCCTTCCCGCGTCCGGGAAGAGGTTAGGGAGACACATTAATCAACTGTTATTATCAAACTAAATACAGTTCCGGAGACCTGACTATTGTCAGATCATAATGTTTTCCATCACTGTCTGGCCGTCGAGCAGGCGGATGATACGATGGCTGTAACGGGCATCATGCTCTGAGTGGGTTACCATGATGATGGTTGTACCCTGTTCGTTCAGATCGGTAAGCAGCTCCATCACTTCGTTACCATTGCTGCTGTCCAGGTTACCGGTAGGTTCGTCGGCGAGTATCAGTTTAGGTTTGTTCACAACCGCCCGGGCAATGGCGACGCGCTGTTGCTGACCGCCCGATAACTGCTGCGGGTAGTGGTTGCGCCGGTGCATGATCTGCATTTTATCCAGCACTTCTTCCACCCTTTTTACACGTTCCGAACTGGGAACACCGGTATAGATCAGGGGCAGTTCAACGTTTTCGAATACGGTAAGCTCGTCGATCAGGTTGAAGCTCTGGAATACAAACCCGATGTTATGCTTGCGCAGGTCAGCGCGCTTGCGCTCGTTGAAGTGTGCCACTTCAATGTCGTTAAACATGTAGCTGCCGCCGTCGGGGTCATCGAGCATACCCAGAATATTCAGTAATGTTGACTTTCCGCAGCCCGAAGGGCCCATGATCGCTACAAACTCTCCCTTTTTTACTTCGATCGACAATTTGTTCAGAGCGATGGTTTCTACCTCTTCTGTGCGGTAAAACTTCTCGAGATCAGTAATTTTTATCATTTGTGCCTCCTAAATCCTTTTGTTTATGATAAGGATTTGATTTTAATATGTTGTTTGTT